>CAZXAF010000005.1:0-25300 GCA_964638905.1 uncultured Dehalococcoidia bacterium | reverse complement strand
ATTTGTCAACCAACCAGGCGCTGGGCGTGAAGCTCGAAACAGGCAGCACGTGGTGGATTGCTTAATGAGGTTGAGAGCGTGCCTGGGTCACGCGCCTTTGGGGTGACCGTAGAAGTGTTCTGTAACGAATGGATTCCTTGGGAGAGGAGAATGGACCATGCATATCTGAATAGATCCATTTGGACGCTGAAGGTCCAGGTTATCGGAGGCCAGGAGAGCGAAAACATCGGCATCCGAAACCTGACCGACGACGTCTACGACAAGATCGATTAAGATGACCAAGAAGGGAGGGTTTCAAATGCCTGTCACACCAACCTATCCAGGAGTTTATATCGAGGAGATTCCCAGCGGCGTGCGCACGATCGTGAGAGTCGCTACCTCGATCACAGCGTTCATCGGTCGTGCCCGGCGTGGGCCGGTCGATGATCCGATTACAATCAACAACTATGGTGACTTTGAGCGTATTTTGGGTGGGCTGTGGGCGGAGAGCACGATGAGCTATGCCGTGCGCGACTTCTACCTGAACGGCGGCAGCCAGGCCATCATCGTACGGCTTTTCCATCCCACCTTTGCCGATGAGGCCGCTCGCCAGGCCGCATTGGCTGCCGCAACGGCTGAAGCCCAGACAGCAGCGGATGCCGTGTCCACTGCCGCTGCGGATGCAGTGGCGGGAGCAGCCAATCCTCAAGACGTGGCTGACGCGGCCGAGGCGGCTGTGGCGGCCGCTGGCGCCGCTGGCCCTGCGGCCCTGGCAGCGGCAACCGCTGTCGCACAAGCCGCTGCGGATGCAGTGGCGGGAGCGGCCAATCCTCAGGACGTGGCCGACGCGGCTGCGGCTTCAGTCGCCGGGGCCGTTACAGCGGCGGCGAATGCTGCCGCACCCGTCACCAAGGCACAGCTTTCCGTGGGTGGACTAAACTTAGAAGCTGCCTACCCAGGTAGCTGGAGTAACGACCTGCAGGCACGCGTCGATCACGACGTAATTGGGCCGGATGCGGCGAACATCTTCAACCTCTCCATTCAGGATGGCAGCACTGGCCAAGTTGAGCTTTTCCGCAATGTATCCGTCCAGGCGGATCATCTGCGGCGGGTTGACAAGGTTCTCGAACAGGAATCCAGACTTGTGCGTACCCTGGGCGCGCTGCCGGGGTCCAGACCGACAGCGAGCGGAGATGTTGCTCCGGGGCAGGATCCCTTTGGCGATACCACTTCCAGCGATGTGACCACTACAGCCTCGGATGGCCAAGAGTTGACCACAGCCAATTACGAAGGTAGCCTCGCGAACAAAGAGGGCCTCTATGCGCTGGAACAAGTCGATCTTTTCAACTTGCTCTGTGTCCCCCCCTATACCCCCACCCAGGACGTGCAAAACACCTTTTGGGACACAGCAGCCAGTTATTGCGAGACACGACGGGCTATGTTGATTATAGACCCACCTAGCAGTTGGGATAGCAAGGACAGCGCCAGAGGCGATGGCTCGACCACGGGCATTGCGGCCTTGGGTACCACAAGCAAGAACGCAGCGGTCTTCTTCCCCCGCTTAGTCCAGCCCAATCCCGAGCGCGACAACCGGACTGAAGAATTCGCCCCTTGCGGCGCCGTGGCCGGCGTCTTTGCCCGTACCGACACGCAGCGTGGGGTGTGGAAGGCCCCGGCCGGTCTGGAGGCAACCATGAGGGGCGTGCCGCAATTGAGTGTGCCCCTGACCAACGAGGAAAACGGTGAGTTGAATCCTCTGGGCATCAACTGCTTGCGGGCCATGCCACCCGCTGGCCGCGTGATCTGGGGTTCGCGCACGCTGCAGGGTGATGACCGCCTCGCTTCGGAGTGGAAGTACATCCCCGTCCGCCGCCTGGCTCTATACATCGAAGAGAGCCTCTACCGGGGCACTCAGTGGGTGGTCTTTGAGCCAAACGACGAGCCGCTCTGGGCTCAGATTCGCCTCAACGTGGGCGCTTTCATGCACAACCTCTTCCGCCAAGGTGCCTTCCAGGGCAAGACGCCCGGCGAGGCCTACTTTGTCAAGTGCGACAAGGAAACCACCACCCAGAACGACATCAACCTGGGCATCGTCAACATCATTGTCGGGTTCGCGCCCCTCAAGCCGGCTGAATTCGTGATTATCAAGATTCAGCAGATGGCCGGACAGATCGAGGCATAAGGAGTAACCAATGGCACAGTTTAGTGTGAATCCACAACGCTTCGACCCCTACAAAAACTTCAAGTTCCGCGTCAAGTGGGATGGACGCTACGTGGCGGGGGTCAGTAAGGTCGGCGCCCTGAAGCGCACCACCGAGGTGGTTGAGCACCGCGAGGGCGGTGACCCCAGCAGCGTGCGCAAGTCGCCGGGACAGACCAAGTACGAGCCCATCACCCTTGAGCGCGGGGTAACCCACGACCCCGAGTTCGAAAAGTGGGCCAACAAGGTCTGGAACTACGGCTCTGGCCTGGGCGCGGAGGTCTCGCTCAAGGACTTCCGCAAGGACATCATCATCGAGGTCTACAACGAGGCCGGCCAGTTGGCCATCGCCTACAAGGTCTATCGCTGCTGGGTCTCCGAGTTTCAGGCTATTCCGGAACTGGACGCCAGTGCCAACGCCGTGGCGATTCAGACGCTCACGCTGCAGAACGAGGGCTGGGAGCGCGACTACGAGGTGGGTGAGCCGACCGAAGAGAGCTTCACCGAGCCACAATAGTCATGCGTGCCCTGTCCGCCCTGGAACTGCTGAGCGTCTGGGAGCGGGGCCAGGCTCAGCCGCCAGCCCAGCGGGCGCTGACGCTGCTGGCTGCCGCCTGCCCCGACAGCCCCCCCGACGCGCTGGCAAAACTCAGCATTGGTCAGCGCGACGCCCGCTTGCTGACGCTGCGCGAACGGACCTTCGGCCCACAACTGGTCAGCCTGGCGACCTGCCCTGGCTGTGGCGAGCGTCTGGAACTGACCTTCAGTGTAGGAGACATCCGGTCACCGTCCCCCTGTCAGGGGGAGGTTGGGGAGGGGGTCGTGGCGCTGTCGCTGAGTATCAGCGATTACGAGGTGCGCTTCCGCCTGCCCAACAGCCTGGACCTGACCGCTGTCGCGGACCAGGGAGACGTCACGGCAACTCGCCGTCTGCTACTCGAGCACTGCCTCCTGGCCGCGCAACATAACGGCGAAGAAACGGCCACCGACCAATTACCGGCCGACGTCATTGACGCAGTCGTGGAGCGAATGGCCCAGGCCGATTCTCAGGCAGACGTGCGACTGGCTCTTTCATGTCCTGCGTGTGGCCATCAATGGCAGGCGACGTTTGACATCGTGTCGTTCTTCTGGAGCGAGCTAAACGCCTGGGCTTACCGTATCTTGCGCGAAGTTCATTCCCTGGCCTCCGCCTACGGCTGGCGCGAGGCCGACATCCTGGCTATGAGTCCCTGGCGACGGCAGTTTTATCTGGAAATGGTAAGACGATGAGCGATTATCTCGGCAATCTGGTAGCCAGGAGTCTCAGCGTGACGGAGGTGATCCAACCGCGACCGGTGTCGCTGTTTGAGCCGCCACCTGCAGTTGGCTGGTCAGCCTCGGTTGACTCCTTCGGCCTGGAGACAGCAGATGATGAGCAGGCTTCCGGCAAAACGGTGTTTGATACCCCGTCACTGGCCCAACCGCCGGTCGGGCTCCCGGCGGCGCCTGTAACCAGTCTGATACGGCCTTCCGACCCGGGGCAGCAGCCCGGCGGTTCGTCAGCCATCCCTGGCTGGCTTCCCAGCCAACCAACAGGCCCCCCGCCGCCGATTGAAAAATCCGAAATCGCAAATCGTAAATTTGAAATCAAATGGCCTCCCAGCCAACCCGGGCCAGGCCCGGCACCGCCCCAGACGCCGGGGCCGGTTCTGCTGCCAGCAGCAGCCCAGCCATCCGCCACGAGAGCGCCAGGACAACCCGACCTGGACCGGCCAACATTGACCCCGGGAGCCGCCAGAAATGAAACCGATACTGCGCCACCCCGAAGCGCCCCCGAAGGACAACCACAGCCTGTCCTTGAACCGACCATCCAGCACGTTGTGGTCGAGCGGGTTGCTACGCCAGAGGTGCGGCGGCCGGCAGCCGCCAGAGATGAAAGCAGTGCCGCCCCGCCCCGAAGCGCCGCCTGGTCGGGACAACGCCAGCCTACGCTCGAGCCGGCCATCCAGCAAATCGTGGTCGAGCGGGCGGTTTCGCCAGAGGAGCCGCCACCGACGACTGCCCCACGCCCTGAGCCGCTTTCCGTGGAAACAACGCGCCCTTTAACACCGGCGACGGTCGTTGCACAACCGCACGTAACGCCATACGTCGAGCCAGCAGCGCCCGTTCCTGCCGAACCAGCGGCGACGCCAGGGCCAACGCCTACTATCCAGGTGACCATCGGCCGCGTCGAAGTGCAGGCCACGCCGCCGGCCCCGACGCCCAAGAATCAGCGGCCCAAACCGCCGGTGATGAGCCTGGACGAATACTTGCGCCAGCGCACCAACAGAGGTAACCGATGAGCAACCCACTGGCAATTGCCGCCGTCACCGCAACCCTACGTAACCTGCTCTTCCAGGGGGTCACCGCTGACCCCGATCTGGCCGATACCACGGTCACGACGCAGCCGCTGGATGAGGCACGAGACAGCAATAACAGCGCCAATCAGATCAACCTCTTTCTCTACCAGACGGTGCCCAACGCTGCCTGGCGCAACATGGACATGCCCCGCCAAGTGAAGCCAGGCGAAACGGGCCAGCCACCGCTGCCGTTGAGCCTTTACTACCTCATAACTGCCTACGGACGGAACGACGACGTCTTCGGCCACCGTCTGCTGGGCCGGGCGATGAGTATCTTGCACGACCATCCCCTGCTCGGCGCCGATGAGATCCAGGCGGCCCTGCCTGGAAACGACCTGCACGAGCAGGTGGAGCGGGTGCGCATCACGCCCCAGCCCCTCTCGTTGGACGAGATGTCCAAGCTGTGGACCACCTTTCAGACGCAATATCGGATCTCGGCCGCCTACCAGGTTTCGGTCGTGCTGATCGAGAGCACACGCCCAGCCAGGACGCCCCTACCTGTGTTGACTCGTGGCCCCGCCGATGAGGGCGTGGCCGCCCAGCCGGACCTGACGCCGCCCTTCCCGACCCTGGAATCCGTGCGTCCGCCGAACAACCAACCCAGCGCCCGTCTGCGGGATGTTCTGACCCTCAGCGGTCATCATCTGGAGGGCGATAGCGTGGCCGTA
Source organism: uncultured Dehalococcoidia bacterium (assembly GCA_964638905.1). Lineage (GTDB taxonomy): Bacteria > Chloroflexota > Dehalococcoidia > SM23-28-2 > SM23-28-2 > SM23-28-2. The sequence continues at coordinate 20,075 of CAZXAF010000005.1, read as the reverse complement.
CGCTTCAACAATCCACGTCTGACCGATCCCGTGCCAACGCAATTGCTGGAGAACACGGCGACAGAGATCAAGGTCAAGATACTTGACGCCACCGGCGATCCCGTTGCGCCCGTCCGCTGGGTGGCGGGTTTCTATACAGTGGCGGCGGTGATCAGCCGGGCCAGCGAGACGGATCGGACAACCAACGAACTGCCCTTTGCGCTGGCACCACGGATTACGACGGCGCTCCCGATCACCGTCGCGCGGAACCCCAGCAGCGGCGACGCCATCATTACTCTGACCTGCAGCCCGCAGGTACGGCCGGAGCAACACGCGGCCCTGCTACTGGGCGACCGTGAGATCCTGGCCCAGCCACATCCGACACAGACCGATACGCTGACGTTCGCTGTCACGGCTGCGATCCCTGGCGAGTATTTCGTGCGCCTGCGCGTTGATGGTGTGGACAGCTTGCTGGTAGACCGCTCAGTCGCACCGCCAGTCTTTGACCAGACACAGAAGGTCACGATCACATGAACGAGGACCTGACCCACTGGCAGGAAGGCAACGAAGAATACCTGGCCGCAGCGCTGGCCTGGCTGCGCCTGCGCCTGGCACACATCGCTGGCTCTGAAACCCGGGGTGAGGCATCTTCAGCGGGCTTCTCGCTGTTCCGGCAGAAATCGCCAGCCTCGCCAAAGCGCGTGACCGACGCCCAGGTGGACCAGGCCGCCGCAGCCATGGCCGATGCCGAAGCCATGGAGCCGCCTCCTGCCTTGCCCATTCTGGGCCAGCGGTTCGGGCTCTCCCGCTTTGAGCGGGAGGTGCTGCTCCTGTGTGCGGCCATGGAACTAGACACGCGTATCGCCGGCCTCTGTACCCGCGCCCAGGACGACCCGAACCGGCCCTACCCCACCTTTGCCCTGGCCCTGGCCCTGTTCGACGACCCGGCTTGGGACGTGCTCTCGCCGGAACGGCCGCTGCGCTACTGGCGGCTGATCGAGATCAACCAGCCTGCCGCCCAACCCCTCACGGCCAGCCCGTTGCGGGCCGATGAGCGCATCGTCAACTACCTCAAGGGGCTGAACTACCTGGACGATCGGCTTAGCCCGCTGCTGGTTCCCCTGGAGGTGGACGGCGACAACGCCGAACTGCCCTCTTCGCAGCGAGCCGCCGTAGAGACCATCGTGCGTCGCCTGGAGGGGGCGGCCACAGCCGGAAGGCCACCCCTCACCCAGTTAGTAGGACCGGATTCCCTCAGCAAGCAGTTGGTGGCCTGGCAGGCCGCCGCCGCGCTGGGCCTACAGCTCTTCCGCCTGCCGGCCGAACTGCTGCCGGCCCAGGCCGCCGAGTTGGAGACGCTGGCCCGCCTGTGGCAGCGAGAAAGCATCCTGCTGCCCATCGCCCTCTACCTGGATGCGCACGACGTGGACAGTACCGTCTCTGCCGAAGGTGGGACCCAGCAGGCCGCGCCGCCGCTCCACCGCTTCCTGGCGCGCGACCCGGGTCTGGTTTTCCTCGATACCCGCGAGGTCCGACCAGGTCTGGGACGGGACAGCATAGTGCTCGACATTGATAAGCCGACCCCAGCCGAGCAGCAGGCGGCCTGGGCCGATGCCCTGGAATCGGACGCCGACGGTATTCCAGCTCAACTCGCCGGCCAGTTCAACCTGAACCTGACCACGATCCGACAGATCGCCCCGACGGTCTTGGTGGATGCGCCGGAGGACGTCCAGGATTTGGGCGACCGGCTCTGGGATGCCTGCCTGGCCAGGACCCGTCCCCGGCTGGATCAGTTGGCCCAGCGTCTGGACCCCAAGGCAACCTGGGAGGACATCGTACTGCCTGATGAGCAGATAAGCTTGCTGCGCCAGATCGCCGACCAGGTAGGGCAGCGCAGCCGGGTGTACGACGCCTGGGGTTTTCGTCAGAAGATGAACCGGGGCCTGGGCATCAACGCCCTCTTTGCCGGCGAGAGCGGCACTGGCAAGACGATGGCCGCCGAGGTCATGGCCAACGACCTGCGCCTCAACCTCTACCGCATTGACCTCTCGGCCGTGGTCAGCAAATACATTGGCGAGACGGAGAAGAACCTGCGCCGCCTCTTCGACGCCGCCGAGGACGGCGGGGCCACCCTCTTCTTCGACGAGGCCGACGCCCTGTTCGGCAAACGGAGCGAGGTGAAGGACAGCCACGACCGCTACGCCAACATCGAGATCAACTACCTGCTGCAGCGTATGGAGGCCTATCGTGGCCTGGCTATCCTGGCTACCAACATGAAGAGCGCCCTGGACCAGGCCTTCTTGCGGCGGCTACGCTTCATTGTCAACCTCCCCTTCCCCGGCCCGGCCGACCGCAAGTGCATCTGGCAGAGGATCTTTCCGCCGGAGACACCCGTGGAGGGGCTGGACTACGACCGGCTGGCCCGCCTTAACCTGACCGGGGGCAGCATCCACAACATCGCTCTCAATGCCGCCTTCCTGGCCGCCCAGGCGGGTACCTCAGTGACCATGCCCTTGGTCCTGGCCGCCGCCCGGGCCGAGTTTCGCAAACTGGAGCGGCCGGTCAACGAGGCGGATTTTCGTTGGCGGGAGTTAGACGGAGTGACGTAGGCAGCACAGTGCGTGGGGAGGATTTAAGAAATGCCAGTGAGTTATGTTGGTTTGTACTATCCTTTTATCCACTTCAAGGACGATGCTTGGCTGAAGCTCACAGCCCTATACTGGGATAAAATGGCACGTATCGTGCCCAAAGAGTATGGCCAGACTCGTGATTCTGATACGGTGAAGCAGCTTAGAGATGAACTGGGGTTCATTGAGAACCTCGCTCCTGGTGATGAGGCAATATCGCTGGGCGAGACGTTTCTTGAATTGCTTCAAGAGCACAGCGATAAGCTGCAAACTCGCTACAACGTCTTTCACCCGGACGATTGGCCAGTTGCCCCCCATACGCAGGAAAACGCACCCTCAGGAACAGACCCCCGGTTTGCTTATGTCTTCTACGAGAAAATGTGGAACGAGCTGCGGGATGCTCTTGAGCAGACAGGTCTGGCGCTCCCTGGTGGACGAGGCGGTGACCTAAGGTGGGTTGGTATGCATCCCAAGCTGGCTTCCATTTATACGGCTGCGTTAGCGGAGGAAATGGCGCGAAATTGGGGCTGTCACCCCGTGACAGATGAAACGCGAGATCACCTTGCTGTTACAGGCTGTACGCTGGAACGGCTGGCCCAGGCTTTGCTTGATGACGTCAACCTTGTGGATCCGACGCCAACGGGGCAAGAGATCGAAGAACAAATGGTACGGCTGGCCATCCAATCAATCGTCCCGGAGGACATTGCCAACGTACCTACAAAACAGATTATCGAGATTCGCAAGCAACATCCCGGCGAGTTGGCAAACTTCCAGGAGTACGTCCACAAGCTGGTGACTGACTTGGAAGAACTGGAAATCAAGGATCCAAAACATCTCGAACTGCATCTGCAGGTGGCATTCGATAAGCATATACAGCCAAAGCTAGAGGAACTGAGGCAAGCCCTGGAATTCGCCGGGGTCAAGTCTACTCTGGGTGCAATGAACGTCAGCATGACCCTGCCATCCGTTGCGGCAGTGGCGGTCGGGCTCCTGGGTCTCGCAAGCCCGATTATTACGGTCGCCGGAATTGCGTTTGGCTTAACGACCGTGCTCCTAGATCATAAGAAGGCTACCGCAAATGCAATGCGGCAGTCACCTGTAGCCTACCTTTTGCGCCTGGAGAAGGACTTACCGCCAGCCAATCTCCTGTCGTGGGTTGCTCACGATACCAGGAAGTTCTTCTTCGGTGTATGAGCCAGTGGTTGCACGTTCAGCCAGTGTGGAGGTAACGGTCAAAGGCAGCACGGGCAGGATGTACGGGATGAACATCAACGTGCACATCAAGCGATTGGTTCTGGATGGCATATCCGTTTCGCCCGGCCAGCGCCCGCATTTGCAAGCAGCAGTCGAGGCAGAACTGGCGCGCCTGCTGGCGGCCGATGGCCTGGCTCACAGTCTACTGGCGGGTGGCGCGGTGCCCCACGTACCCGCCGGGGCCATCCAATTGACGCGGGAAAGCGACCCTACCCACCTGGGGCAGCAAATTGCCCGGGCGGTGTATAGAGGGATTGGCCGATGAAACGACAGACAGCGGTTCAGACACAGAAGGAGACCAAGACACTATCAGCGCACGGTATCTTGCAGCGTGCGGCCGTCCGCTCCACTCCTGACCACGCCGTGCCGCCCATCGTGCACGAAGTGCTGCGCTCGCCCGGCCAGCCGCTTGACCCGGCCACGCGCACTTTCATGGAACCGCGCTTCGGGCACGATTTCAGCCAGGTGCGGGTGCATACGGATGCCAAGGCGGCGGAGTCGGCGCGGGCGGTGAATGCGCTGGCGTATACGGTGGGGCGGGGTGTGGTGTTTGGGGCAGGACAATACGTGCCGGGGACGAGTGCGAGGCGCCGACTGCTAGCACACGAGTTGGTTCATACGATTCAGCAAGGCACTGCTTCAGATGGGCTGCCAGCTAGCTTGGAGGTGACAAATCCGGCGCAATCGGCCGAGAAAGAAGCTCAGACAGTAGTGGACGCCATTATGAGGGGTCAGTTTTTTAAGCTAACACCGAGGGAAGCAATACAGTTAGCTCGCCAAGAAGATGCCGGTGTGCCTCTCCCTGGTGGTGTACCACAGGCTCCACCCAGGCCGCCATCAGCGCCTGTTACAACCCCAGCCCTCGTCATTGACCAGCCAACGGCCAGCACGCGCTTCAACATCAATGCGACCCCAACCATGCCAACCATAAACTGCCGCACCCGAATCACTGGCCCGACGCCCGATCCCACACCTAATACTGACTTTAACTGGAAAATCCAGGTCACAGAAGCCGTAACATCTGACAGCTGTGCCAGCTCGAGAATAGGAAGCTGCTCCTCCCCGATCAGCCAGAACAACATTAGGGGAGGGAACTGGACGCCTGCATTCAGCACCATTCAGGGTGGGCAGGCCGTGATTACGGCGGCAGCCAACGTAGGTGGAACGGCGCTTTCAACATCGGTCACCGTAGACATCCGTGGCACCAATCCCGGTGCGGCAAGTATCACTGCCCAATGCGGTAGTGCTGGTACCGATGCCGACCGAGTTGCCTGTCATGAAAGCGGTCGGAGGCAGTTCGACGGGAACGGTAATCCTCTGCTAGGCCCTGGAGGCGATGTGGGGGTCATGCAACTCTGCAATCCGGCCGCCACCTGCTCACAGCGCTGGGATTGGAACAGGAATGTAAACGCAGGGGTGGCTCTATTGGGACAAAAACGGAATGGAGCGACAGCATACTTGAGCACCCACGTGGTAGCCGGCAACTACCCAAACAGCCTTGGCCTGAGCAATGCAGCTGTTCTTCAGAGAGAAACCCTCCAGAGGTATAACGGTGGGAGATATTGGGGATGGAACACGACAACGAATCGGTGGGAACCCAATCCGCCCAACAACTATGTGGCGAACCTGCTGGCCCATTGTTGATCTCAATTGGATAGAGGGGGCTGGCAGAGAGAAGAACCGTCTTCCACCGTAACCCGGACACGACAATACGTCGGCTGGAAGCCTGTGCCGTGGGCGACGAGGGAGGACAGATCTGGGAGCCTTTACCCGATCGCTTTATCTGGGGAGACGATCGAGTTTGACATTGATATAGGTTGACGGCCAAGTCAAAGAGAGGAGGAACAAAATGAATGGCAACGACCAATTTCTCGGCATCGTCCAACTTGGACGCTTTCAGATCCTGATGCCCGACCACGCCGCAGGTGATGCGGTGCGACTGACCGGCATCCCGATGCAGGCAGCCCAATCGCCCGAAAGCGCCGAGATCAGCCTGGCCGAGTACGAAGGCAGCGCCCTCATGGTCGCTGGCCACTACGGGGGCGGCTGGATCTACTCGGCCAGCGTGATCGACCAGGCCGGTCCGATCCTGACGGCAGTGGTGAAACAGGTGTTCGGTCAGCCGGTCGAGGCGAGCTAGCGGAGTGCGCTTCGTGACGAGAGCGAGGAGATAATACGCTATGACCACCTTCCCCGGCTCACCCCGCCTGCTCAAAGGCGCGCTCGTCGGGCTTGACCCGTTCAACCCGCTGGCCAGCGTCATCGTCTTCCAGTACAACCCGGACACGATGACGCGCCGGCTGGAGGCGCGCGCTATGGGCGGCGAGGGGGGCGACAAAGCCGAAGTGTATCGCCTGACCGGCCCGCCCAAGGAGACGATCACCCTCACCGTTGAGATAGACGCGGCCGATCAACTGGAGCGGGGTGATCCCCAGGCGGGTACTATGGGCATCTATCCGGCCCTCTCGGCGCTGGAGATGATGCTCTATCCCAAGAGCGCGACCGTCATCGCCAACGCGGCCCTGGCCCAGGCCGGCAACATCGAGATCATCCCGCCGGAGGCGCCGATGACGCTCTTCGTCTGGGGCCCACAGCGCGTGCTGCCCGTGCGTCTGAGCAGCTTCAGCATCACCGAGGAGGCCTACGATCCGGGGCTCAATCCCATCCGCGCCAAGGTTGAGCTGTCACTCCAGGTGCTCAGCTACGCTGATTTCAAACAGAGCGATCCCGGCTATCACATCTTTCTGGCTCACCAGGTCGTCAAAGAGGTCATGGCCTCGACCCAGGTGAAGACCAGCACTGAGAGTCTCGGGGGCTCCTTGAGGATTTCGTGAGGTGAACGATGTACCCTGTGACCAGCCGCTATCACGGCATTGAGATTGCCAAGTGGACCACCGCTGACGGGCGGGAGGTCGTCTACCTGCGCCGCCGCTTCCTGCCCGACGCCACCCACGTTGTCGTCCTGGCCGAGCACATGGTGACGGAGGGCGACCGCCTGGACAACATCACTGCCCGCTACCTGGGCGACCCGGAGCAATTCTGGCGGTTGTGCGACGCCAACAACGCCATGCATCCGAAGGAACTGACCGCCGAGATCGGCCGGCGACTGCGGATTCCGCTGATCCAGGGAGGGAGTTGATCCGTGTTTGACCTCGGCGTGCGCCTGCAACTGCTCATCGGCCCGACGGTGCCCACACCTGCCCCCTACGACGTGATGAGTCCCCTGGAGTCGGCGGAGGTGCGCAACAACGATCGCCAGCGGGACGGCTTCCAGATGACCTTCACCCTGGGCCGGCGCGGGATGGCACGCGATTTTCGTCTGCTGGAAAGTGGTCTACTCGATCCACCCAACCGTGTCAGCATCATGGTCATCATCCAGGGGCTGCCCCAGGTGCTGATCAATGGGGTCATCACGAAGCACCAGCACATTCCCAGCAATGAGCCAGGCCAGTCACGCCTGATTGTCACCGGTGAAGACACGGGCCTGTTGCTCGACCTGGAAGAGGTGAGCGGCACCCATCGCAACCTGCCCGATTCGAGCATCGTCGAGGTCATCCTGGCCGAGTATCCTGACTTGACGCCGCTCGTCACACCCACGTCTGACGTGCCGCCGGAGGTGGAGCGCGTCGTCAACCAGCAGAAGACCGACCTGGCCTTTATCCAGGATTTGGCCAAGCGCAACAGTTTTATCTTTTACACCGAGCCAACCGCGGCGCCCGGCCTCAGCATCGCCTATTGGGGACCCGAAGACCGTCCGGGCGTGCCGCCCCAACCCGCCCTGACGATGAACATGGGCTCGGACACCAACGTCGAGCAACTGTCCTTCGACTACAACGCTTTGGAGCCGGTCACGCCCCAGGCGACTATTGTGGAGCCTTTGACCGGGATATCAATCCCGATCCCCGTGCCGAGCCTGCTGTCGCCGTCGCTGTCCAGTCGGCCAGCCAGACCCATGCGAACTACTGTGTTGCGAGACACCGCCAACCTCAACCCTATCCAGGCAGCGCTGCGTCTCCTGCAGGCGGCCAGCGAATCGGCCGATGCCGTGACCGGCAGCGGGGAGGTGGACGCCGTGCGCTACGGCCGGGCCTTGCGCTCGCGCCAGCAAGTTTGTGTGCGCGGAGCAGGTGAGACCTACAACGGCTCGTATCGTGTGACCCAAGTAACCCACCGCATCAAGCGCGGTGAGTACAAGCAGAGCTTTACCCTCACGCGTGAAGGGCGTGGGGCGTCGAGCCCATTGTGCATGCCATGAACGGTTATTACGGCAAGTATCGCGGTATCGTGACCGACAACAAGGATCCGCTCATGATCGGCCGGGTCAAGGCCAGGGTGCCCGATGCACTGGGCGAGCAGGAGAGCGGCTGGGCCATGCCATGCGCGCCGTTTGGCGGCAAGGGCATGGGCTTCTTCGCCCTGCCGCCCGTGGGCGCCGGAGTGTGGATGGAGTTCGAGCATGGAGACCCGGACTTTCCCATCTGGTCCGGCTGCTGGTGGGGCAACGCAGCAGAAATGCCACCGCTTTTGCTCGCGCCGCCCTACAAGAAGGTGATGATCGTGACCCAGGGCGGCCACAGCGTCACCCTGGACGACTCGCCCGGCGTGGGCGGTATCACCTTGGAAACGAAGGGCGGGCAAAAGATCGTGCTGACCGACGCGGGCCTGATCCAGATCGACAACGGGCAAGGCGCCACCATCGAGTTCATCGGCAACATGGTATCTATCAACAAGGGTGCCCTGGAGGTGACCTGATGCCGGGCTTTTTGCTGCACATTGGCGCGACGGTGATGTGCCTGCACGCGGGACAGGCGCAGCCGGTCGTATCCAATCCACGCGTCAAGGTAGGCGGCCAACCGATCGTGACCCAGACTAGTTCGTATGCCATTACCGGCTGTACACTCGCGAGCGTGCCCAGTCCACCCTGCACCACTGCCCAATGGATCACCGCCGCGACGCGGGTGCGGGCAGGGGGCGTGCCGGTGTTGCTTCAGGACAGCCAGGCCGTCTGCGCACCCACCGGCACCGGGCTGAATATCGTTGTGACGCAAGTGCGTGTGAGGGGGACGTGATGAACATAGACTATCCTTTCCACTTTGACGGCCGTGGTCGCACCGCTATCACTGGCGACGACGACCACATCCGTGACATGATTGAGCAATTCCTCTTCACCAGCCCCGGCGAGCGGGTCAACCGGCCCGATTTCGGCAGCGGCCTGTTGGGGATGGTCTTTGAGCCCAACAGCCCCGAGCTGGCGGCGGCGCTGCAGCACACCATCCAGGCCGGCCTGCAGCGCTGGCTCGGCGACCTGATCGAAATCCAGGCGCTGGAAGTGACGAGCGAGGAGGCTACCCTGCGCGTGCTGGTGCAGTATGCGGTGCGGCGCACCGGGGAACGCCGCACAGAAACCTTTGAACGGAGCGGTGTGTGATGAACAATCCGACGTTGACCTGTCAAGACGAACAGCGCCATCGTAAAGTCCGTGCGGAAGGCTTCAACGGGCTCGACTACCTGGAAGTCTACGACGATCACGGTCAGCCCACGCTGGTGGTCTACTTCCTGAACAAACTGGGCGAAGCCCGTGAGCGCCTCACAGAAGAGAATGTGCTGGTCAAAGGTGGCCGTCGCATCACGGACATCAAGGTGGTGGACATAGACCTGTGCATCCAAGAGGATCCGGAACGCGACGACTGCATGCAGGTGTGGCTGGACAAGTACGGCGATTTCTCCACCTATACCCTCTGCCTGGTTGAGGTAGATGAGCACAAACGGCCGATCCTCGAAGGCGAGTCGAATGGCCGCCAGAAGTACCGCCCACTGGACGGATTCGATCCACGCTACGCCTGCCTTAAGTTCAGCTTCAAGGCCGGCTGTCCCAGCGACCTGGACTGCAAGCCGCAGGTCATCTGCCCGCCGGAGGAACGCGCCGAACCGGAGATCAACTATCTGGCCAAGGATTACGCCAGCTTCCGCCAGTTGATCCTCGACCGGCTGGCATTGATCATGCCGGACCGGCAGGAGCGTCACGTGCCCGACCTGGGCATCGCTCTGGTGGAACTCCTGGCCTACGTTGGTGACCACCTCAGCTACTACCAGGACGCCGTCGCTACCGAAGCCTACCTGGGCACCGCCCGCCAGCGCATCTCGGTGCGGCGCCACGCCCGCCTGGTGGACTACCCCATGCACGAGGGCTGCAACGCCCGCGCCTGGGTGTGCGTGAAGGCAAATACTGACCCGCCGCCGATAGACCCGGATGACGTTTACTTCATCACCGGTAAAGACCTGCCGGTCGGCGGCACCGTGCTGATGCACGACGAACTGCACAACATTCCCGTCAGCCAGTACGAGGTGTTTGAGCCTCTGGTCGAAAAGCCCGGGTCCCCACAGTTTCGCATACAAGATCTCAAAGATCCAGGCTGTCTGGCAGCGAAACTGCGAGATGCCCGTGATCCCGTGTCTCAGTACCTGCGAGAACAATTGTCCAAGGAAACGCAGGCACTGCTAGATGACTACCCCGGTGACGGCTCCTTTCCCCCCTCAAATACACTTCGAAAGGCTTTGGTTTGTGATCTGGACCGCATTATTCATGGCAAAAGCTTCGCGGATGAAAAAGGCTTCAAGAAGGCGAAGCTAACGGAAGAGACGCGTAAACCGATGGGCCAAGGCCTCCAGGGTGATGATCTCGTCTGGCTGAACAGAACTCTCTTGGAAGAAACTTACCCACAAGAGATCGCTCGAAGCCGAAAGCCCGATGAGCCCATCCATCTTTACGAAGCGCACAACAAGATCCATTTCTACACCTGGGGCGACCAGGAGTGCTGTCTGCCGTGCGGCGCCACGTCGGCAACGCTCCGAGATGGCGTTGGGGTCGAGATATCGAAAAAGGAGCAGGGGGTTGCTTGGGTCCCCGGCGGGAGGGAGGAAGAGACGCGCCGTCCTATCGTCCAGATCCCGGTGAAGGAGCCAAAGGCTGACTGGGATTACCAACGCGAACTGCATTTGGAGCCGGGCGATGTTCTGCTCTTTGAAGAGGTCATCGGCCCCAACACAAACGACCCGGCGGATGCCGATCCGTCCCGTCGCCACGCCGTGCGCCTGACCAACGTAGAAGAAGCGGTTGACGAACTCTATCATCAACCGGTGATCGAGATCGAGTGGACCGAGGCCGACGCCCTCCCCTTCCCGCTCTGCATTTCAACCATCGGCCCGCCACACCTGCAGTGCAGTATGATCAAGGACGTCAGCGTTGCCCGGGGGAACGTGATCCTGGTGGATCACGGCCGGCGCATCGAGGCTGAAGACTTGGGAGTTGTGCCGGACAGAGTGACCAAGCAACGATGCGAGGGCGAAGGTCGTCCTTCGGACATCGAGATCCTGCCCGCCCTCTTCCGGCCGGTGCTACAGCGAATCCCGCTGACCTTTTGCCAGCCACTCCCGGTGGACGGGCCTGCTTCCCGGCTCCTGGCTCAGGACCCACGCCAGGCCTTGCCCAACATTGACCTGAAAAGCATCCCACCTGTGCCCGGGGATGTCATTCCACTCTTCCCGCCCGCTGCCCTCACGGATCTGAATGCCCTGGTCAGCCTTGCCGTGAAACTGCGCCGGCCGGAGGAAGACGACGAGCAACACGACGACGGTGAAAAGCACAATGCGAACGAGGGCGGACAGCAGGCGGGCAATCTCAAACAGGATTTTGCGTCCCGTTACCTGCGCAGATTGTTGTCGGACCAGACACGGCAACTCCTGGACTGTTGGGATGGTTCCGCCATATTGCCGGGCGAGCTGAAAGAAGCGCTGATAGCCGACCTCCTCGGGCTGCTACAATCCTGGACCCCCCAACGTGACCTGCTGGCCAGCGAGCCCGATGATTTCCACTATGTGGTCGAGATGGACAACGAGGGGCGCGCCCACCTGCGCTTCGGCGACGGCGAGCTGGGGCGAATGCCCGAGGCGGGGACGGCATTTATCGCCGCCTACCGGGTGGGCAACGGGCCGTCTGGCAACGTGGGTGCCAAAGCCATCTCGCACATCGTCTTTCGGAATGGCAAAAAGGACGGCGTTCGTCGGGTGCGCAACCCCCTGCCCGCCCAAGGCGGCACGCCGCCCGAGCCGCTGGCCGAGGTCAAATTGTTCGCGCCCCACACCTTCCGCACCGAACTTCAACGTGCCATCATCGCCGACGACTACGCCAAGCTGGTCATGCGCGGCTTCAAGGACAAAGTGCAACGGGCAGCGGCGGCGCTGCGGTGGACGGGCAGTTGGTATGAGGTGCTGGTGGCCATTGATCCACGGGGCCAGGTGGAAGTAGACGAGGCTCTGCTGGAAAAAATCAAGGGCTATCTGTATCGCTACCGCCGCATCGGCCACGACCTGTTGGTGGCGCCGGCGCGCTACATCCCGCTGGACATCGAGATGGTCATCTGCGTCCTGCCCGATTACCTGCGCGGTCACGTCAAAGCTGCCTTGCTCGATCTCTTCAGCAACCGTAGGCTGGCCGATGGCCGGCTCGGCTTCTTCCATCCTGATAACCTGACCTTCGGCGAGGGGATTTACCTGAGCAAGCTGGTGGCCTTCGCCCAGGCTGTGCCGGGCGTGGAGAACGTGGTGGTCAAGAAGCTAGAGCGCCTCAATGAAGGGCCCAACGGAGAAATTGAAAATGGCATTCTACCGCTTGGTCCACTAGAGGTCGCCCGATTGGATAACGATCCCAGCTTCCCGGAGCACGGTCAGCTCAAGCTGAATATGGGAGGTGGACGATGAAGGAAGAACTATGTGGCTGCTGTGAAGGTCTCGAAAAACTGACCCCGATGGTGATTGCCAACCGGCCCGGCCTGAATGCATTGGCCTACCGCGTCGGCACCCACGCCACCTTCCTGGAAACGATGAAGGCGCGTCTGACCGATCACTTCCTGGAGGTCCCCACCAACGAGGTTGACGAGGATGGCAGGCCGAAAACGGTCAGGCTCCGCCCCCTGAGCGGTTTGACCACGCGCGCGGGGAATGACCCATCCATCGCCCTGCTGGACGCCTGGGCCACCATGGCCGACGCACTCACCTTCTATCAGGAGCGCATCGCCAACGAGGGCTACCTGCGTACGGCCACTGAGCGTCGCTCCATCCTGGAGCTGGCCCGGCTGGTGGGTTACAGGCTGCGCCCCGGCGTGGCCGCCAGCGTCTACCTGGCCTTCACGCTGGAGAAGGGTTACAAGGGCGAGATTCCCGCCGGCACCCGCGCCCAGAGCCTGCCCAAGCCAGGCGAGCTGCCCCAGTCCTTCGAGACGGTCGAGCCGCTGCTGACCCGCACCGAGTGGAACGAGTTGAAGCCAAGGGCGACGCGGCCGCAGAAGATCAGTGCCGACACCCGCACGCTCTACCTCCAAGGCGCAGCAACGAACCTCACGCCAAATGCCCCGATCTTGATTGATTTTGGCACGTCCCAGGAACCCTACCGCGTGGAAACTGTTGAGCCTGATGCGGCAGCCGATCGGACTAAAGTTACCTTGCGCTCCTGGCAACCCAAAGTCCAGGCGGCCGCTATGACGACGGCTTCACTTGCGGCTATGTCGATGCCGGCGAATTTGCACGCAACAGCCCTGCGGGCATTTGCGACCAGTTTGAGCAAGGTTGGAGAACTGTCTCCGACTGATCTAGAGCAGTTAGTGCAACAGCTTGCCGCCGCTCTCCTGACCACCTTCGCGGCCCTGGCGGAGATGCCCCCCTCCAGCACTAGGGATGAAGCTATCGAGGAAACTGTGGCCGCCTTGGAGGCTGTAAAGGCAGCAGTTGAGCAAATCAAAGCTGGTGTCAACAAGAACTCGATGCTTGCCAAATACCTGGACATGATCATAGCCTGGATTGACCAAGCGCTGGCTATCTTGAAGACGGGAATGGTCCCTACGCCGGAGGGCCCTCAAGTGACAAGCCTGGTCAATATCGTGGATGACTTGCTAAAACCGCTACCGGCTGCCGCCATTCCACCCAGGAGTTCGCTCTACTTGCCGCGGGCCCTAAAAGTAAGCTTTGCTAAGAAATCCGATCTTGGCCCTCGATTGCTAACACACCTACAGCCGGCCTTGCAGCCGCTGTTATATGCAGCCTGGCGTAACGCGGCTGTAACAGGTCCGAGCCCCGCTAAGGTCTATGCCCTGCGTACCACCGCATCGCTCTTCGGCCACAACGCACCCAAGAGATTTGACCCAGAGACTGGAGAAACCAGCGAATGGCCTGTTATTGAAGATATTAGCATCATTAATGATGGGACAAAAAGGATCAAACACGAAGAACCAAGCGTCGTATATCTTGATGCCAGCTATGACAGAATCCTGCCCGACAGCTGGGTTGTCGTGGAAACCAGCGATACCACTCTAACCGATCAGGACGCCTTGATTGCCAGGGCGAGAAACCCAAATGCCGCCATCTCGCGGGGTGAATATGGCATCACTGGCAAGACAACCCGCATCGAGTTGGCGAATCCGGCCGATTCCTCACAAAGCATAAATTGGATCACAGCAGACCTTGACACTGTAGTTCCATCACCCGACAACGACTTTGAGGCCATTCGGCGCACCGCCGTCTACGTCCAAAGCGAAATGCTGGACCTGGCCGAGGAGCCGCTTGATACGATCGAGAAGCCTGAGCCCGTTGAAGACGATCACATTGAGCTGGATGACCTCTACGAAGGCCTGGAATCGGGCCGGTGGCTGATCGTCTCCGGCGAGCGTACTGATATCCCAGGCGTGACAGACGTAACGGACAGGGAATTGGTCATGCTGGCCAGCGTTAAACAGGGCTTTGACGCCACCCTGCCCGGCGACAAGACTCACAGCACGCTCATCCTGGCCAACAGCCTGGCTTACACCTACAAGCGCGACACGGTCACCATCTATGGCAACGTCGTGAAGGCCACCCATGGCGAAACGCGCCAGGAGGTGCTGGGCAGTGGCGACGGTAGCAAGGCGCTGCAGCGGTTCGCGTTGAAGCAATCACCGCTCACCTATCTGGCCGCGCGCACGCCGGCCGGTGCCGAAAGCACCCTGCAGGTGCGAGTCAACGAGGTCCTCTGGCACGAAGCGGACAACCTGTTCGCGCTAGAGCCCAACGATCGCGGCTACATTACCCGTACGGACAACGATGACAAGACCACGCTCACCTTTGGAGATGGCCAGCACGGTGCACGCCTGCCCACTGGCGTTGAGAATGTCAAGGCTGTCTACCGCAGCGGCATTGGCAAACCCGGCAACGTCGCCGCCGAGCAGATCAGCCTGCTGGCCACGCGCCCCCTGGGCGTGAAGGGGGTGATCAACCCGCTGCGCGCCTCAGGCGGCACCGACCGGGAGAGCCGCGACCAAGCCCGTCGCAACGCCCCCCTGGCCGTGATGGCCCTGGACCGCCTGGTGTCGGTGCAGGACTACGCGGACTTCGCCCGCACATACGCTGGCATCGGCAAGGCCAGCGCGGTCCGGCTGACAGATGGCCGGCGGCAGGTCGTTCACGTCACCATCGCTGGCGCCGACGACATTCCCATAGATGAGACCTCAGACCTGTATCAGAACCTGTGCCAGGCGCTGCACCAGTTCGGCGATCCCTATCAGCCGATCCAGGTGGACGTGCGCGAGCTCATGCTGCTGGTCATCAGCACCAGGGTGCGCCTGCTGCCAGACTACCAGTGGGAGCCGGTCGAGCCCCAGGTTAGAGCCGCGCTGCTGGAGGCTTTCAGCTTTGACCATCGTGAGCTGGGTCAGGATGTGCTGCTGAGCGAGGCGATCAGCGTCACCCAGGGCGTCCCCGGCGTGGCCTACGTGGATGTGGACATCCTTGATAGCGTGCATCAGGATATCACTCCTGAGCAACTGGAAAAGCTTACCGATCCTGATAATCCCGACCGGCTGCGCCTGAAAAAACGGATAGAAGTAGACTTGGCCAGGATAGACGAGAAGCAAACGTATTACACGGTGCAACCGGGTGACAATCTAACTCGCATCGCGGAGCGCTATGGGGCGACTGTTGAAGTGTTAGTGCGCTTGAATAAAGATAAGATCTCCGATCCGAACCTTATTTACACTGGCGACACCTTGCTCATCCGCCGAGAGCGCGTAATCAAGTCAGCCCAGCTGGCCTACCTGAGTCCAGATGTAACGGATACCCTGATACTTACGGAGTTGACTTCATGAATGATTCACTCGACCGATTATACGAACTGCTGCCGGTAGTCTACCGCCAACGCGATGCCGAACTTAGCGAGCCACTACGGGCGTTGCTACAGGTCATCGCCGAGCAAGTGGACGTTGTCGAAGCCGACATGGCCCAGCTCTACGAGAACTGGTTCATCGAGACCTGCCAGGATTGGGTGGTGCCCTACATCGGTGACCTGATCGGCTATCGGCCCGTTCACGAAGCGGGCGAACCGGGGGCCGTGGCCACTCCTCGGGAACGACTGCGCAACAAGATTCTGATCCCACGTCGCGAGGTGGCCAACACCATCCGCTACCGGCGGCGCAAGGGCACACTGGCGCTGCTGGAAGAGCTAGCCAGGGACGTAGCAGGTTGGCCGGCTCGCGCAGTGGAGTTTTACAGGCTTCTGGGATGGACGCAGCACCTCAACCATCAGCGACTCGGCCAGGGGCGCACCACCGACCTGCGTCAGGGCGATGCGCTAGACCGCCTGGTCGGCCCCTTCGACGAACTGGCCCACACGGTGGACGTGCGGCGCATCAACTCAAAGCGCACCTCCGGCCGCTACAACATCCCCAGCGTCGGCGTCTTCGTCTGGCGGTTGAAAGCCTATTCAGTGACCCAGACGCCGGCCTACTGCCTGGAGGAAGTCGGTGACCACTGTTACACCTTCAGCGTCCTGGGCAATGACACCCCCCTCTACACCCGTCCGGAGCCCGAACCAGAGCCGACACACATTGCCGGCGAGATGAACCTGCCCGCTCCCATCCGGCGGCGGGCCTTCGAGGCACGCAAGACCGACTACTACGGTGTGGGCAAAAGCCTGCAGATTTGGGGCGGTGTCCCCAGACAGCCGGTTCCGTCGAAGCAGATCGTCGTCGCCGACCTAAGCGATTGGCAGTACCGGCCCCGTCAGGGGCAGGTAGCAGTTGACTCCAAGTTGGGCCGCATTGCCTTTCCGCCGGCGGAGTTGCCCAAACGAGGCGTATGGGTCTCCTACCACTACAGCTTTAGCGCCGACATCGGCGGCGGCGAGTACGACCGGCCTCTATCACAGCCCAGCGAGCACACCCTCTACCGAGTGGGTCAAGGGGAAGAACTGAAGCGCATCAACGACGCGCTGACGCGATGGCAGCAAGACTGGCAACAAGCGGATCAGCAGCAGGAGCGGCTGCGCCACGCCGTCATCGAGATCACTGACAGTGGGGTGTACACGGAGCAGATCAACATCGAACTGGAGGAGAATCAGAGCCTGCAGCTCCGGGCAGCCAGCCGCACCCGTCCCGTCATCCGCCTGTTGGATTGGCATACGGACCTTCCGGACGACTTGACCGTGATAGGCAAGCGCGGCAGCCGCTTTATACTGGACGGACTGCTTATCACCGGCCGGGGGGTCCACATCGAAGGCGAATTGACCGACGTGACCATCCGCCATACTACGCTGGTGCCAGGCTGGACGTTGCATCCCGATTGCGAACCACGACGGCCGGCGGAACCGAGCCTGGAACTGTTCAACACAGGCGCGCGCGTCACGGTCGAGCACAGCATCGTCGGCTCCATCCAGGTCAATCTGGACGAGGTCGAGGCAGACCCAATCCCCTTCCATATTCGCGACAGCATCCTAGACGCCACCGGAGCCGACTGTGATGACCCATGGTGCGAGGCAATAGGTGCACCTGGCTGGCCACTGGCGCACGCTGTGTTGAGCATCGAACGCAGCATCGTTTTCGGCCACATCTATACCCACGCTATTGATCTGGCCGAGAACAGCATCTTCATGGGCCGCATCACAGTCGGCCGTCGCCAGCGGGGCTGCATGCGTTTCTGCTACATTACCCCTGGCTCGCGCACACCGCGCCGTTACAACTGCCAGCCTGATCTGGTGGAGAAGCCCATCAAGGCGCAGTTTGAGCAGGGCAAGATTTCCACGGACGAAAGAGACCGCGCCTTAGAGCGCGAGCGATTGCGGGTCCGACCGCAATTCAACAGCACGCGCTATGGGACACCCACCTACTGCCAGTTGGCCGACACCTGCGCCGAGGAAATCAAGCGCGGCGCCGACGACGAATCGGGGATGGGCGTGTTCCACGACCTGTATCAACCCCAGCGGAAAGCCAACCTGCGCGCCCGCCTGGAGGAGTACACGCCAGCCGGAATGGATGCCGGCATCATTTTCGCAAGTTAGGAGGAGAGCAATGAAAGGCGATTTTTCCCGTAACACCTTCGATCCGCACAAGCACTTCACCCGCGTGCTCATGCAGCAAGGACGCGTCCAACTCGACGCCGACTGGAACGAGCAGACAGCCATCCTGCTGTACTATCTGCGGGCCCTGGCGGCGGACCTCATCGGGCCGCACGGAGGCCCAGCCAGCGATTGGGGTTTTGAAATCATGCCGAACGGCAAATCTGATTTCGAGATTGGCCCCGGGCGTTACTACGTCAATGGCATCCTTTGTGAGAACGAGGTCGTGCTAAATGAGGACGGCAGCCCGCTGCTGCTGCTCTATACGAGCCAACCCGGCTATCCGTTCCTCGACGCTCCGGCGCTAGAGGATGATGGAACCTACCTGGTCTACCTGGACGTATGGGAGCGCCACATCACCTACATCCAGGATGAGAGCATCTGCGAGGTTGCCCTGGGTGGGCCGGACACGGCGACACGGGCCAAGGTGGTGTGGCAGGTCAAGGTGGTGCCGGTTGAGTTGGGTGAGGGAGAAGGCAGCATCGAGGAGCGGATCAAGGCGCTGGAGCAAGAATTGGAGGAGTTGAAGGTTAAAAGGGATACTGCAGAAGCCCCTGGGGAGGAAGGCACCGTAGAAAAGCTGACTGCAAGGATGAACGAGATCGAAAGTCAGATCGCCTGGCTATCGAGGACCGGTGAGACTGTGGCTAGCTGCGATATGCTGCTGCGCAAGAAGTTGGCCGACCTGGGCAAGCTGGCAAAACCCTACCTGCGTGCGCGGGCCTACGTGGAGACCCCGTCTGAAGATCCCTGTATCACGCCGCCGGAGGCCCGCTACCGGGGCGCCGAGAACCAGCTTTACCGCGTGGAGATCCATAGGAGTGGCAGTGCCTGGGATGGCGAGGAGAATACTAAGGCCACCGCAGCCACCTTCAAGTGGTCACATGACAACGGTTCGATCGTTTTTCCTCTTCACAGCCCAGCTAGTTTTACCACTAGCCTTTCGGGGACAAAAACAGGCATAGTCACGGACACAATGACAGTCACAGTGGAACACCTGGGGCGTGACGGCCGCTTCGGTTTAGCGGTACGCGATTGCGTGGAGCTGGTGGACGATGACTATGTCCTTCAAGGGGCCGATGAAGCGCTGTGGCAGGTTGACGCGATTGACCCCATCAGTATGCAGGTTACCCTGAAGAGAAATCGGGCGAGCAACTCACCTACCTCTGACGTCGGACGCGACCTGTCGAAACACCCCCTGCTGCGCCGCTGGGACCATAAAGAGGGCGATCCGAAGGTGGGCGGCTTACAACTGCACGACGGCGCTGCGCTTATCCGGGAAGGCAAAGGCGACAAGAATTGGCTGATTCTAGAAGATGGGGTGCACATTCAGTTCCAAAAGCCAGATAAGGGACAGCTAGAGAACAAGAACAAATACCGCACCGGTGACTACTGGCTGATCCCAGCCCGCACCGCCATTAGAGACGTGGAGTGGCCCGGACCCCAGGATGCCCCTGAAGCCGTGCCACCGCACGGGGTTGAGCATCATTACGCGCCACTGGCGATCATTCCAGTCAAAGATGGGATAGTAAAAGGCGTTGGCGATTGCCGGTGCCAGTTCTCACACCTTCGTGAGTGCCCGTAGTAGTTATCCCGGTCGTGATTTCCTGGTTCATCCGGACCTACATGCTGGGCTCGGTGATTGAGACTGAAATGGCGGCCATCCCCTGTTATCAAAAGACAAGCCCCCCAAAAAAGCCGGCCATCACACTGCCCACGAACGGAACTGTGAAAGTTGACCAAGTCGTTATTCAGCCAGCGCCAGGGGACGGGCACGATGTAGAGCGTATGGTCGCGGAGGATAA
>CAZXAF010000004.1:0-26324 GCA_964638905.1 uncultured Dehalococcoidia bacterium | reverse complement strand
GGGCAGCCGCCGGGCCGCCTGGCGCGCGGCCTGGCCCTTGGTTTGCAGTTCAGATGTGATGCTGGTCATAGCATCTCCGCCCTAGCGCTCACTCCTCCGCCTTCTGCCGCGGCAGGCGGATGACGCTGCGCCCCGAAAGGCCCAGGATCAGGCGGGCCCGCGGCTCGTCGCTCAGCCGCACCCACACCTCCCAGCTCGGCCGATCGGTCGGCGGCACGGCCTCCGGCGCAAGCTCGCGAACGGTTGCCCGTATCCCCTGGCGCTCCAGCGCCGTTTGCCACACGTCCACCTCCACCTGGTGGATGGTGCCCGCTACCTTCACCAGCGGGTTCTCCGCCAAGCGGCGCCCCCGCAAGGACGAGACGCTTCGCCGAATCCTGTCGAACATGGGTCACCGTCCCGCCCCTGGCGAAACCTCCGGCGGCGGGCCTGTCCCCAGGAACTGGTAGACGGCCGCTGCCCCCAGGCCTCCCTCTTCCCGGACGAAGACCTGGTTGATGACCACCTCGCCCTCGCTGGCGGTGGGCAGTCGCAGGCGATAGCGGCCGCTCTCGACGAGGGCGCCCGCCGGACTCACCTCCCGCAGGACGCCCTCCCACTCGTCGAGGCCGAGACCGAGGGCGTCGATCACCAGCTCACAATAGGCCTTGGCTGCGACCACGCCTTCGGTATTCAAGATGTCCACCATCCCCCGAAAACGCCGTGTCGCCACCTTCCCCTCCCTGGGACAGCCCCCCTGCCCAGCAGCGGTCAGGCGGCTAGCCGTGCCTGCGCTGCCAGCGGGTCTTCTTCAGCATCTTGCGATGCTTGTGCTTGCGTATCTTTTTGCGCCGCTTCTTAACGACGGAGCCCATACTTACCCCTGAAGATCGCCTGCCTCCCTTCCACGGTTTCGCTTACATAAGCACCAGATTGTCGCGATGGACGACCTCCGCCCCGTACTGATAGCCTAGCACTTCCTCGATGCGCTCGGAGCGGATGCCGTGAATGGTCTCGATGTCTTTCGAGCCGTAGCTGGCGATGCCGCAGGCGATGGGCTGCCCCGCGCTGTCGCAGATGGCGATGGCATCGCCCCGCTCGAAGGGGCCCTCCACCCGCTGTATCCCCGCCGGCAGAAGGCTGCGCTTCTCCTCGCGCAGGGCCCTGGCTGCCCCCGCGTCCACCACGATGCTCCCCTTCAGGGAGAGGCCGGTCAGCATCCAGCGCTTGCGGCTCTCCAGGCGATCCACCGTCGCTGGGAAGAGCGTGCCGATGGCCTCGCCGCCGGCCAGGCGTACCAGGACGTCCTTCTGGCGGCCGTCGGCGATCACCACATGGGTTCCGCCGGCGGTGGCCAGCCTGGCGGCCTGAAGCTTGGTGGTCATGCCGCCGACGCCCCGTTCGCCGCTCTCGCCGGTCATCTGCTCGATATTCTCGTCGATCTGCTCCACTCGTTCTATGAGATGGGCGTTGGTGTGAAGGCGGGGGTCAGCGCTGAACAGACCGGCCTGGTCGGTGAGCAGCACCAGCAGGTCGGCGTCCACCAGGTTGGCCACCAGGGCCGAGAGGGTGTCGTTGTCGCCTATCTTGACCCCCTCGATCTCTTCAACCGCCACCACATCGTTCTCGTTGACAATGGGCACCGCCCTCACGTCGAGGAGGGCCAGGAGGGTGTTGCGGGCGTTCAGGTAGCCCTGGCGGTCGGCCAGGTCGCGCTTGGTGAGGAGGGTCTGGCCTATCACGATGTCGTGCCAGGCGAAGAGTTCGTCGTAGGCCTGCATGAGGTAGGTCTGGCCCACCGACGCCAGCACCTGACGAAAGGGTATGTCTTTGCGCTCCTTGGGCGTGCCCAAACGATGCCGCCCGCAGGCGATGGCCCCTGAGCTGACGATGAGCAAGTCGCTTCCCTGGCGGTGAAGACGGGCCACCTGCCCTACCAGGGAAGCCATCACCTCCAGGTCCAGGCGGTCGGTGCCCGCCGTGAGGACGTTGGTGCCGATCTTGGCCACGATCCGCCGATAGCCCACCGGCGGCGGGCTTGAAGCCTGTGTTTCCATCAGCGGTTTCTGGGCTTTGGTCATCGCGAATCTGAAGGTTTGCCAGGATTTGCTACAGCATTATATCAGGGGGATTCGCCAGCAAACAACAAAAACTGGAGTTGTTCGCTTCGCTGATGCTTCGCTTCGCTCAGCATGACGGTGGTTGTCGCTGCCACCCTGAGCAGAGCGAAGGGTCTCAGTTCAGCCGGCTCGATGTCGCCACAACTCGGGGATGCCACGCTCCGGCCATGACGGGTCTTGGCCTCAGCCCCCGCACCGAGGTCAGGCGATCACTCGGGCGGGAACACCTCCTCCTCTTCTTCCTCCTCGGCCTGAGGGGCCAGCTCTCGCCCCAGCGGCAGCACCGCCTCCGCCCTCTCCTCCCGCCGACGTCTCCCAGGCGGTAGCCCATCGATGGCCTGGCGCAAGTCGGCCAGCCGCTGCCACTTGCTGGCATCCGCGCAGCTCATGGCGACAGCCAGCACGCCGGCGTCCCGCAGGCACTCGAGCCCGGCGGGATCGATGTCTGGCTGAACGGGAACAAACAAGGGCGTGCGGGAAAGGAGGTGTAAGCGGCGGAGCTCCACCTGGCGACGCACCGTCAGCGGCCCCTGCCAGTCGTAGAGCCAGAGACCATCAAGAGGGAGGGTCTCCAGCACTCTCAAGAACGTATCGGTGGGCTCACCGCCGAGGGCGAGGACGTAGCCCATCTCCGTCTCCAACAGGGCTTCGGCAGCGGTATCCTCGGCATCGAAGGCCAGGAAGTCGGCGCCCGCCTCCCTGAGAGCGGCCACGGTCTTGCTGCTGGCGGCCGACACCTGGGCGCCCCACGGCACGTCGCCCGCCTCCTTGGCCCACCTGGCCAGATTGCCCATCTCCTCTTGAGGCCTGGAGAGGGATTGCAGGATAGCGTCTACGCCTCTTCCTGCCAGCTCGCTGGCTGGACGCATCATCTCCGCTGGCCCGTGCACCATCAGCAGCATGGACGGAGAGCGGAGACGGGAGACCATCGCTCCAAAGCCGATACGCCCTGACTCCAGATGCCTCGCCTTGCTGATCTTGTCGCCGAGCTTGCTCATTTCCCTTTCCCTAGGCGGTCACCTACGAACCGAAGACATTATGCCTCGCCTGGCATAGAGCAGCAAGGACAATCAGCGGCTGACCACCTGATCCACCCATGCGGTCTAAGGGCCAACGCCCTTGCCTGTCAGCAGAATAGCACATAGGGCTATGGAGGCACTCGGCTAATTCACGGTTTCTTCACGCAACGTTGATGCATAAGGCCCGAATATTTGTTTTCCGACCCTAACATAGCCGCGTTATCCATCGCAGAAACTTCTCCCGAAGAGTGGGAAGCTGTGAATGAGTATACGCCGGGGTAAGTGTCCATTGGGTTGGGGGTCGTGAAGGCGGCTCAGGCTCGGTGCGAAGGCAAGCCCTGGCCGAAGCTTCGGGGGTCGGGCTCTGAGTACAGCCACTAGCCGCCAGGCGGCGCCAGTTGAGGAAGCACCCGTCGCCTGTTCCGAGGTGAGCCAGATTCGGAAGAACGGCGAAGGACGGGGGCTTGTCTGGCACCTCAGACAGGCCCCCGCATTATGTGCGGGCTGGCTTAGAGCATCCAGCTTGTAGGTTAGGCCCGGGAGGCGGCATATGACTGCGATAAGAGTCCTCCCGATGGGCCTAGCGAAAGGAGGGCTCACATAATGAGCGATCTGCCGCGAAAGGTCCTGCCGGCTGTCGTCTTGGTCACCATTGGGCTCCTCATCGCTCTGACGATCGCCGGAGGGACGGCATCGGCACAATATCCCCCGCCGGTGGGGAGCGTGACGGCCGACGCCAGCGATATGACTCCCTCGACGGGGGATTCGATCACCTGCACATGTGAAGTGCTGGACACGGCAGGGAGTCCCGTGGCTGGTGAGGTGTGTACGTTTGATATCGTCTCCCAGCCGGGGACCGACGCCTCTCTGAGCTCGATCACTGCGATCACCAATGCTCAGGGGATTGGCACGGTCACCCTTTACACCGGGACCAGTGCGGGCCCGATCGTCGTCACCTCAGAGGCCAGGGGCGTCGAGTCCCAGGTGACCATCACCGCTGGGGCGGCACCGCCGGTGGCAACCACGGTTCCGGCTACCCCCGGAGCGGCTCCTCCAACCGGTGTCGGGCAGGGTGACGAGGGCACATCGGCTGTGCCCTGGATCATAGCCATAGGCGCCGCAATCGCCCTGGGCTTGGCTTCTCTTCTCATCCTGCGGGCGATGGCCGGGCGACCGAAGAGTAGCTAGATGACCCAGCGGCGACGCTAGCATCGCCGGCTGAACGAGGGGAGTGGTGTTAGCGAGTCCTAGCTGCGCATAGGCAGTATGAGATGGTCGTAGATGCCGAAGAAGTGGCCCCTACCGTGGCGGCGCTCGCTAGTCATTGGCCTACCAGTTGTCACTATCGCTCTCGTCACTCTCGGCGCTGTGCGGTACGCGCGCCTGTACGGTGACCTAACCGATGGCAAGGAGCGCTTGCTGACAGCGGCGGAACTGATGGAGAGCAGAGGCTTGAATATCGAGAGCCACGAACTGGACGACGTAGAGATGTCTTTCCAGCGGGCCGACGACAAGCTGGAAAGCGCTGCCAGCACCCTCGACTCCGATCCGCTGTTTCTTCTTTCCCGTCATCTGCCCTGGCTGGGCAACCAGGTAGAGGCGAGCCGTGACTTGATAGAGATCGGGACAGACGGCTCGGAAATAGGGCTGGAGGCCGTCGGGGCGATGCGCGCGTACCACGACGTGCGGGACAGCGAAGGCGGCGCCCTATCCGAGAAGGTGACCCTCGTTTTGGATGCGGTTGAGCCGCATGTGGGGGTCATCGAGGAGAAGCTCATGGCTGTCGAGAGGCGGCGCCAGTCGATGCCCGAGGACGGCCTCCTGGCCCCCTTGGATTCGGTCCTGGGCGACCTGGACTACCACATCGAGGAGCTGCAGGCCAGGGTAGAGGACTACCGCCGCGGTGATCGTCTGGCACCCACGCTCCTGGGCTATGACGGCCCCCAGACGTACCTGGTCCTGGCTCACGATAACACCGAGATTCTGGGTTCCGGCGGATTCATTCTGGTCTACGGTCTCCTCACCTTCGACCAGGGCAGACTGGAGCGGCTGTTCTTCGACAATGTATACGACATCTACTTCGACTGGCGAGAAAGAACCGGCGAGTACATCGAGCCGCCGCGGCCCCTCAAGGCCTACCTCCTGCGCGACTGGTCTATGGGGCTGGGGGAGGCCAGCTGGTGGCCCGACTTCCCCACCGTCGGCGAGGAAGCCATCGAGCTCTATCGCCGTGAGACGGGCAACGAGGAGCAGATAGATGGCGTCATCGGCATCAACTTCTTCACGCTGGAAAAGCTGCTGGAGGTCACCGGCCCGGTGAGCGTGGAGGATTACGGAGTCACCGTCGATAGCCAGAACGTTACCGAACAGACGCTGATCATCACCCATCCTGATGCCCTGCGGCCGTGGGAGTCACATCGCTATGACTTCACGGCCTACCTGGCGCAGAGCGTGATCGACCGGGCATTGGCCATCGACTCTTCCCGCTGGGCTCCCATGCTCACTGCCCTGCACACGCTGGGCGAGGAGAGGAACCTCCTCCTGTACTCCCGCGATCAGGAGGTGCAGGAGGCCATCGTCGAGCAGGGTTGGGACGGCAGGGTGGTGCCCATAAGCGACGACTACCTGATGGTAGTCGACTCCAGCGTCAACAGCACCAAGCTCAATCTGGTAGTGGAGCCGAGCATCCAGGTGGATGTTTCCCTTGACGACCTGGGCAACGCCCTCAACACGGTCACCATCACCTACGCCAACGACTACAGCCGCTGGGCTCAGGACGAGGATCCCCACCTGGCCAGCCTGGTGGTGGGAGCGGGCACCCTCACTGTGTACGGTAACTATCTGCGCCTGCTGGTTCCGGAGGGAAGCACGATTCAGGACGTGCGGGAAGGGGACACGTCGGTGGGCGCCGAAGCAGTGTGGCAAGAGCACGGAAAGACCGTCCTTGGCCGCTACTTCGCCCTGACCCAGGACACTACGAAGTCTCTGTCCTTCGACTATCTTGTCCCCTCGGCGCTGGACACCAGCCAGAATCCTTTCACCTATCGTCTCCTTGTCCAGAAGCAGCCGGGCACGGCGGCCATCCCCCTCAAGATAGGGGTTAAGCCACCCAGTTGGGCGAAGGCGGTATCGATGGAGCTGGATGGAGTATTGGTGGAATCCGGCTCCCTGGAGGTGAACACCGACCTGCGGGTCGACCGCATGCTATCGGTCACTGTCGTTCCCCGCGGGGGCGGGCAGTAGGAGGGCGGGCAGCGTGCAGATGGTGATTCTGGCGGGCGGACTGGGCACCCGGCTCCGTCCTCTCACCAGCCAGGTGCCCAAGGCCCTCATCCCCATCGGCGGCAAGCCCTTCATCCACCACCAGATCGAGCTCCTGAAGCGGTGGGGCATCCGCGACATCGTCCTCTGCGTCGGCTACCTGGGAGAGCAGGTGCAGGACTACGTGGGTGACGGTCGCTGGCTACGTGTGAACATCAAGTGCAGCGATGAGGGAGACCGTCTGCTGGGCACGGCCGGCGCCGTCAAGAATGCCGAGCCACTCCTCGACGATGAGTTCTTCCTGACGTACGGCGACTCCTACCTGATGATCGACTACCGAGAGGTCATGCGCTACTTCCAGGGCTTCCCCAAGCTGGGCCTCATGGTCGTCTGGAAGAACCTCGATCGCCTGGCGCGCAGCAACGTCTCGGTCGAGGCGGGGGTGGTCACCGCCTACAACAAGTACAGCAAAAGCCCCGACATGGCCTATATCAACTACGGTGTCTCTGTCCTCAGGAAAGAGGCTCTCCGGCTCATACCAACGGGAAAGCCCTTCTCGCAGGAAGAGTTCTATCAGATTCTGATCGGCCGGGGGGAGTTGCTCGCCTTCGAGGTGGAGCAGCGCTTCTACGAAGTAGGCTCACCCCAAGGCCTGGAGGAGTTCGAAATGCTGATAGCATCAGGGGCTGTTGCCCGATGATCGTTACCCGCACACCCACCCGCCTCCCTCTGGGAGGCGGTGGCACGGACATTCGCGCCTATGCCTCCCGTTACGGTGGCTTCCTCGTCAGCGCTGCCATCAACAGGTACGTGTACATCACCGTCAACAAGCGCTTCGAGGACAGCATCCGCCTCAGCTACTCCAAGACGGAGATAGCGGACAGCGTGGACGACATAGAGCACCCCATCGTGCGCGAGACCCTTCGCCTGATGGGGCTGAACTCCGGCCTGGAGATCGTCTCCATAGCGGATGTCCCGGCGAACACCGGCTTGGGCAGCTCCGGCGCTTTCACCGTCGGCCTGCTGAATGCCCTCCACACGTTCAAACGGGAGAACGTCTCCGTGGAGACCCTGGCCGAAGAGGCTTCCATCATCCTCATGGACATCCTGGGCGAGCCCATCGGCGTGCACGACCAGTACCTCGCCGCTCTGGGTGGCATAACCTGCCTGGACATCGACCAATACGGCGCGGTCCAGGCCAGCCCACTGGCGACCTCCGACGGCATAGTCGAGGAACTAGAGGCCAGCATTGTGCTGTTCTACACCGGCGTGAAGAGGAGTGCCTCGGAGGTGCTGGGCGACGAGAGCCGGTCGATTTCCCACAGCCACGACGGCGTGACGGCGGCGCTCCACACGGTGAAGGAGATAGGTTGGCAGATCAAGGAGGCCCTGGAGACTGGAAACGTGCGCCGCTTTGGGGAGCTTCTTGACCATCACTGGCAGTCCAAGAAGAGGCTGTCTACCAAGGTTAGCTCTGAGGACATCGACCGCCTCTACGAGCTTGCGAAGAGGAATGGGGCCTTGGGCGGCAAGATCATGGGCGCCGGCGGCGGCGGTTTCTTCATGTTCTACTGCGAGAACCACGACAAGGCTTGCTTGAGGCAAGCGATGGCCGCCGAGGGCCTGCGAGAGATGCGCTTCGCTATCGATTTCGAGGGTTCGAAGGTGTTGGTGAACTTCTGATGGTTAGCACGAAGACGCTCAGGGCCGTGAGTAGTCTGGACGTCATCGACGTCTATCTGGATACCGTCCAGGACATAGGAAGGACGTTGCCGCGCGAGGACATCCAGCGGGTGGTGGACATACTGTACGAGGCTTGGCAGCAGGGCAAGGCCGTATACACCATGGGCAACGGCGGCTCAGCGTCAACCGCTACTCACCTTGCCTGCGATCTGGCCAAGTGCACCATAGTGCCCGGCCGCCGTCGCTTCAAGGTGATGGCCCTGGTGGACAACATCCCCCTGGTGAGCGCCTGGACCAACGATTCCGGCTTCGGCAGCGTCTTCGCCGAGCAGCTCGAGCCCTGGCTGAACGAAGGGGATGTCCTCATCGGCCTCTCCGTCCATGGAGGCTCCGGCAGCGGCGACGCTGGGCCCTGGTCCCAGAACCTGTCGCGAGCCGTGAGTCTGGCCAGGGAGCGAGGGGCCAGAGTCGTCGGCTTCAGCGGATTCGATGGCGGTGCTCTCAAGGAGATGGCTGATGTGTGTCTTGTTATCCCCATCGACGAGGAGCCCCTGGGCACTCCCATGGTGGAGTCCTATCACGTGCTCCTTCACCACCTGATCTGCACCGCCCTGCGGCTGCGAATCATGGAGAACGAATGAATAGGGCGGTATTCCTGGACCGGGACGGCGTGATCAACGCCGCTCTCTACGACCCGGTAGAGGGCAAACCGGATTCGCCCTACAGACTGGAGGACTTGAGGCTGCTGCCCGGCGTTGCCCGGGCGGTGCGAGCGATCAACGAGATGGGCTTTCTGGCGATCGTAGTGTCCAACCAGCCAGGAGTGGCCAAGGGCAAGTGCGACTACGCCTTTCTGGAGGCGGTGAACGCTGAAATAGCAGCCCGCCTGGCTGGGGAGGGGGCCCGCCTGGACGCCACCTACTACTGCCTCCATCACCCCGATGCCGTTGACGAGAGCCTCCGCGTTGAATGCGATTGCCGTAAGCCGCAGCCCGGTCTGCTGCTGCGAGCGGCGCAAGAGCTGAGCATCGACCTAGCTGGCTCCTTCATGGTGGGGGATAGCCTCGGGGACGTCGAGGCCGGCCTCGCCGCTGGCTGCCGCACCATCCTTGTGGACGGCCACCGGGCCTACTTCCGCCTGGGAGAAGGGGACCGCATGCGACCGCACTGGACAGCGCAGAACCTACTAGCAGCCGTGGAGATAGTCCGTTGTATGCAGGGGGGAGGGCCATGGACATCTTTATAGACTCTGCGAACCCAGACGAGATCCGCCGCTGGCTGGAATACGGGGTGGTAGACGGCGTGACAACCAACCCCAGCATCCTGCTTAAGGACGAGGGCTACGACATGGAGGAGCGAGCGAAGGAAGTTGCTGCCCTCGTCTACCCTCGCCCCGTGAGCGTGGAGGTGACCACCAATAACCACGAGGAGATGATCGAGGAGGCCAAGGGGCTCGCCGATTGGGCTCCCAACATCGTGGTGAAGATACCGGTGATAAACGAGTACGGCGAGCCTTGCCTGGGCGTCGTCAGATACCTCGAGGCGGAGGGAATAAGGGTCAACATGACCGCCTGCCTCTCGTTCGGCCAGGTGGTTCTGGGGGCCAAGGCCGGCGCCACCTACATCAGCATCTTCGCTGGCCGAGTGGCCGACGAGGGCCACGACGCCAACAAGCTCATCCGAGAGTCTACCGAATGGCTGGCGGGCTGGGAGTACCCCAGCAAGATCATCGTCGGCAGCATCAGGGAGGTCATCACCATCCAGGATGCGGCCCTGGCCGGTGCCCACGTCATCACCATCCCGCCCCAGTTCATGGGCAAGCTGATAGACCACAAGTACACGCGGGATACGGTGCGCGGCTTCAACGCCGATGCTCAAAAGGCTTTGGCCAAGATCGCCGGAGTGCGCGGGCAAGTGCGGTCAGGGGCAAGGGTGTAGAGCCCGCCCAAAGTGAGGAGAGGAGGCAGACGCGAGATGAAGGTGCTCGTCACCGGCGGCGCGGGCTTTGTGGGCTCCCTTCTGGTACCGGAGCTTGTGCAGCGAGGCCACGAGGTCCGCGTGCTGGACAGCTTGATGTACGGCCAGCTCAGCCTGCTCCACTGCTTCATCGACGGCAAGTTCGAGTTCATCCGGGGGGACATCCGCGATAAGGATGCGGTCAAGAAAGCTGTGCAGGGCGTGGATCATATCGTGCACCTAGCCGCTATCGTCGGGGCGCCGGCTTGTCGCAAGGACGAGCGCTTGGCCTGGGAGGTCAATGTCGAGGGGACGATCAACGTTGTCGAGTCCCGCAGTCTCTCCCAGGGGATCATCTTGGCGTCCACCGGCAGCAACTACGGCGCAGTGGACGGCGTGTGCACAGAGGAGAGTCCTCTCAATCCCCTCTCCACCTACGGCATCACGAAGACGGAAGCAGAGGCCCATGCCCTGCGATCCGGCAACGCTGTCGTCTACCGCTTTGCCACCGGCTTTGGACTCTCGCCTCGCCTGCGCCTCGACCTGATGATAAACGACTTCGTCTTCCAGGCGGTCAAGAACGGTAGCCTGATTGTCTACGAGAAGGGCTTCCGCCGGACCTTTATCCACGTGCGGGACATGGTGCGCGCCCTGGTCTTCGCGGTGGAGAACTACGATCGCCTGGTCGGCGAGATGGGCAACGTGTTCAACGTGGGCAACGAAGTAATGAACTATACGAAGGAACAGGTCGCTCTGAAGATAAGAGACCGTGTCGACTTCTGGCTCCACTTCGCCGACGTGGACTCCGACCCGGACAAGCGGGACTACGAAGTGTCCTACGAGAAGGTCCGCTCCAAGGGGTTCGAAATCACCGTCAGCCTGGAGCAGGGCATCGGCGAGCTGATCCATGGCTGTCGCATGGTCTCGCTGCGCAATCCTTTATCGAACGTCGAGGAATAGCCCTAAAAAGTCGGAGGCGTCTCATGGGGTTCTGGCAGGGCAAAAGAGTAATGGTCACCGGTGGGTCGGGCTTCCTCGGGCGGCACATCGTCGAGATGCTTTCGCAGAAAGGCTGCGAAGTATTCGTGCCCCGTAGCAAACAGTACAATCTGGTCTTCTTCGATCAAGCTCAGCAGTGCCTGGAGAGCTTTCGTCCTCACATCGTTATTCACGCGGCAGCCTTTTACGGAGGCATCTGGATCAATCAACTCTATCCCGGCCGCATATTCTACGAGAACCTGGTGATGGGCGCCCACATGATGGAGGCGGCACGCCTTGTAGAGGTGGAGAAGTTTGTCCAGATCGGGACGGCCTGTTCTTACCCAGGCTACCTCGAGGGGCGCCTCAAGGAGGACAACCTCTGGGACGGCATCCCCCATGAGACCGTGGTGAACTATGGACTCACCAAGAAGATGATGGCCATCCAGGGGTGGGCCTACAAGAGGCAGTATGGCATGAATGCCATTCACCTCATCTTGACCAACCTGTACGGCCCCTGGGACACATTCGACCCAGACCGCTCCCACGTAGCGGCGGCGCTCATTCGGAAGTTCGTCGAGGCCAAGCAGGCCAGCAGGCCGGAGGTCGAGGTGTGGGGAACCGGCAAGCCCGTCCGGGAGTTCCTGTACGTTGAGGATTGTGCCGAGGCCATCGTGCGAGCGGCCGAGGTCTATGACGACATCTCTCCGCTGAACATCGGCTGCGGCCAGGGGACCTCCATCCGAGAGCTGGTCGACATGGTCAGGGAACTCTCCGGCTTCGAGGGACAGGTGATCTGGAACACGGACAAGCCCGACGGACAGATGGTAAAGGTTCTGGATACGACGAAGATGAAACAGGTGCTTCAATGGTCGCCGCCCACCTCTCTTCGCGATGGGCTGCGGAAGACCATCGACTGGTACGTCGCCAACAAGACCCTGGCGGACGTACGGGTCTAGTGAGACATGAGTCCGTCGGCATAGTTGGACCAGGCTCCCAGCCTTTGCATCCCTTTGCAAGGGCGCTATCCAGTCATGAGGAGACGGGCGTGGTGTGCAAACGGAAGCGGCACGTCAAGCATCCGGTCCTACGATACGGTAATGGAATGGACTCCTCTCGAGATCGTGGCGCTGGAATGATGGGGACCAGAAGCGTTGGCAGCGCAAGACAAGCATGCTGAGATAGCTGGTGACCGTTTTCTGGAGGAGTGGTCCCCGGGAGAACTGGATCGCTACCTGGATTGCGTTGCCACTTCGAAACGGCGAATGCTCCAGAGGCTGGGGCTCCTCGAGCTCAAGGATGAAGTCGTGCTTGACGCAGGATGCGGTCCTGGGACATTCGGAACGATTCTGGCAGGGACCAACCGAGTGGTGGGCATCGACATATCAAGACGGAGCGTGGTTGTTGCTAACAGAAGGGCGCGAGAGGCGGGCGTATCTCTTGTAGGTCTTGTGGGTGACTTGGAGTTTCTCCCGTTTCGAGATAGCACGTTCGACGTCTGTTTCTGCGGCTGGGTGCTACATCATTTCTCTGATGTAGGGCCCATCGTCTGCGAATTGAAGCGGGTATTGAAGCCGGAAGGTATTCTTGCTCTTGTTGAGCCTAACGAGGCCAATATCGCTACGAGATTCAGCCGCTTCCTCGAAGATAGGTTCCAGAAGGTGATATTGGCCGCCTCCCTTGATACGCCAAGCAGAAACGTTCATACCCCCGCATATTATGCTGGTGTGTTGCGCAATCACGGTTTCTCACACGTACGTCTTAGCTCTTGCTACTCTGGGGAAGTCCCGATCCTTCCTCGCAGCAAGAAACGCCAACTCGGTTTTCTGGGCACGTCAGCTGTTAGATCGCTGCTTGCGGCGCGTGATCTATTGTTCATGCTCAGTGAAAGGCTTCTGCCCCAACCGCTCAACGGGGCAGGACTTCTGGTGACCGCGAGAAGAAACGGAACAAAAGACCCTAGTGCCTCTTGAACTCCCGCGGCACGGGCCGACAAGCGGTTTCAGCAGAGAGGGTAGTGTACAGAGCATTGGGACACCTCAAGGTGGTGCCAGGTCCTGACAGGAACCGCAGTGCCGACTCGCGCCAGCCTGAAGGGGCGCCAGAGGCGGCGGTGCTGACCCTCGGTTCAGCGTCGGTTCCCCGTGGCGGTCAGGGGAGGCGCCTGGACGCCGTCTTCTGGGCTAGCGTCCTCGCAGCCACCATTCTCCTTATCTGGAGCACCCTTTCCACCCGCATAGACAATGTCGACGAGGGCGTGCTCTCCATGTCCCGTCTATTGCCGCCTACGTACTGGGCAGGTTTTGCCCTGCTGCTAGCCAGCACCATCATCTGGTACTTCGGCGGCGAGACGAAGGCCTTTCACTTCCTGCTGGTGGCCTTGTGGATGGGCTACCTCTTCCTGGGCCCCGAGCTGATGGAGGCGCATCCCCGCGGGGTCTCGGTCTACGGCCAGGCGTGGGGGGTCGAGTACGTCTTGGAGGGCCGGGAGCGAGACTTCATCTATTTCCCCTGGCTGGGCTTCCACTACACCTTCGCCATGCTGGTCGAGCTTACGGATATCGGGTACCTCGCCATGATGAGGGTGGGCTCGTTGGTCCTCTACCTGGGCCTGGTGGTGGGGCTCATCGCCTTCTTCGGGCGGGTCCTGCCCGACAAGAAGTCCATACTGCTGGCGATCCTGGCGATGCTGGCTATGTTGGAACTCTATGGCATCGGCTTCACCCCGCACCAGATGGCGTTCGCCCTGATGCTATTCGGTTTCTCCTTTCTAGCCAGCCTGGATGCCTTCCCGGTCCTCAACCGCCTGGTGCTTATCGGCATCTTCTGCGCCATACTCATCACCCACGGCCTCTCGGCTCTGCTGGTCGTCTACGTCGCCGCCATGGCCGCCCTCGCCCGCTGGAAGCCCTCGGCCGTCGGGCGCTGGAGCCCCAGCACGGCGTCCCTCTCCCTGTTGTTCGCCATCCTTTTCGTAGGCTGGCTCCTGTATTCTAGCGATTTCTGGTTCCCTAAGGCCGTCAGAGCTTTCCGGGATACGGTGCTGCTCGAACCGAGCGCCTTTACATCACCCTTCAGCCACGCCTCCCCTGCCGGGGCCGGTCGCGCCGAGGTCGCTTTATTGAACTTCGCGTTCTTGGCCGTCTTGCTGGTCTGGTTGGTGAGCGTTGTGGCGAGAAAAGGGTTCTGGAACGGCCTCAGTCGCGACCGCCTTTTCCCGCTGCTGGCGGTCTCAGGCCTGCCGGTCCTGATCATGGGCACGGGCAGCTTCACCTACGAGGGATTCATGCGGGTCTTTTTTTACAGTAGCCCCTTCGTGGCCTGGTTCCTGGCCAGGGAATCCGTGGCCAGGAGAAGCGCCGCCGCTTTCCTGGTGCTGTTGCTCGGTCTGGGCTTTGTCATTCTCTACGCCCGGGAGTTCGAGGAGCTGCCGACAAGCCAGCAGTTCGCGGGGGCGAATTTCCTTGTGGACGCCGCGGGGCCCAACGCCAGCGTCATCCAGGGCGATTGCCTGCCCCTGGGGGCGATCACAAACACCATCGATGCCCCAGAGATGTCTTGCGCTTATCCTAACCCCTCAGAGCCCCAACTAGAACAAGTGCCGGATGCCCGCGAGTTCACCTTTGCCGTGCTCTCCGAATTCGGAGAGCGGTCGGTGAGTTTCTCCTTCGCCTTCGGCAAGCCCTGGTGGGAAAGCCTGCGGAACTCCGTGCAGGACGAGGGCTTGGCCAAGGTCTATTCCAACGGCAGGTATGACGTCTTTGCGCGCCAGGCGCTCTTGGAGAAGAGCCAGGAGGAGGTCTCTGTGGCCCCGGCGATAGAGGCGCAGGACCGGTGATGGCGTAATGGGCGGGGCATCTCGCTTCCTGCGAGGGTTGCGCTCGTTTCTCCCCCTTCCATCCTGGTGGACGATCTCGAAGCATCTGGACAAGAGGGGCAAGAGCCTCTTGGACGTGGGCTGCGGCCGCGGACGACCCATCGAGTTCATCAACCGAAAGGGGAAACTGTTCTCGGTGGGAGCAGACATCTTTCGGCCCTATCTCCTTCACTGCCGGGCGGCGGGACTCCACGATGACGTGGTTTGCTGCGATGTGCGGTACCTACCCTTCCCTCCGGACTCGTTCGACGTGGTGTTGTGCGGGGAAGTGGTGGAACACCTGGAGAGAGTCGACGGGTTGCCACTCATCAAGTCCATGGAGGCCATCGCCCGCCGGCAGGTGATCATCTCAACACCGGTGGGGCAATGTGAGCAGGACGCCTGTGACAGCAACCCGCATCAGGCACATCGCAGTGCCTGGATGCCCCAAGATTTTCGCTGCCTGGGATACACCGTGCGCGGATCCGGCCTGCGGGGCATGGGAGGTTTGTCAGCCCTAGCCCGAGAGACTTCACCATTGCCTGAGTGGCTGCGACTCGTTGCCAACGGCGTCTGGATGCTGGCCACGCCATTTTCCTACTACTTTCCGCGCATAGGGGGCGCCATGGTCTGCATCAAGAATTTGGCTGGCCAGGGCCCGAAGAACGCGAAAAGGGAGCCAGTCTCCTCGTCTCGTGTTGGCCGGTCGCGGCCTGTCGATAACTAGGAAGCCGGGGGGATGTGAGAAGTTGCTGAAGAAGGAGAAAGTAGAAGCCTCGGCATCACGCAAGAAACGGCTCGCGGATATGCGAGTGCTGATCATCGGGGGCAACAACGCCGCCTGCGCACTGCCCGATCTGTTCCAGTTCCTGCGAAGGCTGCGTTCGTTTCTCCCACTCCCGTCCTGGTGGACGATCTCGAAGCATCTGGACAAGAGGGGCAAGAGCCTCCTGGACGTCGGTTGCGGCCGCGGAGGGCCCATCGAGCGCATCAACCGCGAGCGGAAACTGTTCTCGGTGGGAGCTGACATCTTTCGGCCCTATCTGCTTCACTGCCGGGCGGCGGCTGTCTACGACGACCTGGTTTGCTGCGATGTCCGGCTCCTGCCCTTCGGCCCTGGCAGGTTCGACATAGTCCTCTGCAGTGAGGTGCTGGAACACCTCCAACGCCACGAGGCGGAGGAGCTGATCAGCGAGATGGAGCGGATAGCCTATCGCCAGGTGGTCATCTCGACCCCGGTGGGCCGCTGCCATCAACAGGAATACGATGGCAACCCTCATCAGGCCCACAGAAGCACGTGGCTACCCCAGGATTTCCGCCGGCTGGGATACAGCGTGCGCGGGTCCGGCCTGCGAGGCATGGGAGGTTTGATAGCCCAAGAGACCTCGCGCTTGCCTGAGTGGCTGCGGCTCGTTGCCAACGCTGTCTGGTTACTGGCGAGCCCTTTCTCCTACTACCTTCCGCGAATAGGCGGCAACATGGTCTGCATCAAGAGTATCGATGGCCAGGGCTTAAGGAATGCGACAGGGGAGCCAGTTTCCGCGTCTCGTGCTAGGTAGTCCTCGGCTCGTCGGTCACGACAAGGCGCGGGGGGTGTGAGAGGTTGGACAAGAGGGGAAAGGCCCCGGGAGCTGCCAAGAAACGGCTGGCGGATATGCGAGTGCTAATCGTCGGCGGTAACAACGCCGCCTGCGCCCTGCCCGATCTGTTTCAGTTCCTGGCTGACGGCCCCAAAGTAAGAGAGGTGAGCTTTGTCGGCCATCCCTTTGCTCAGGACCTGGTGCGATGCTCTCAACTGATGGTCGGTAAGGGCGGTCGCGTGCGGGAATGGGTAATCAAGCGCGGTCAGCACCACGGCCCCATATCATATCTTGTCGACATCTTCATCACGCTGTTCCTGTTGCTGTTCCTCCGGCGGAGATATGATCTGTATGTCTCGGGCAGCCCCCATCTGGTTCTCCTTGGCCTTTTCCTACGCTCCCTGAG
This sequence comes from uncultured Dehalococcoidia bacterium, assembly GCA_964638905.1. Taxonomy (GTDB): domain Bacteria; phylum Chloroflexota; class Dehalococcoidia; order SM23-28-2; family SM23-28-2; genus SM23-28-2. The sequence goes on along the minus strand of CAZXAF010000004.1, from coordinate 9,486 downwards.
CATCGTGGAGCGCACAGTCTGTTGGACGCACGACTACCACCCCAAGCGGTTCAGCAACAGGGCCCTCAACGGTTTGTACCTGAAGCTGGACGAGATCTGCGCAACCCGCTCCGACTATGACTGGGACGTGGTGCCCCAGATAGCGGAGCACAGGCGCCAGCGAGGCGTGAGGGTATCTCCGGAAAGGGTGCTCATCGTTGGAGATCCCGTGCGGGCCGAGCAGATCGACTGCCTTCCGCTTGAGGAAGTGCCGCGTGCCTCTATCATCAATTCGGGATTGGTTGAGGCAGGCTACGGCTTTGACCTCCTGCTGGAGACCCTTCCCCAAGTCATAGAAGAGCAACCCAAGACCCGGGTCACGGTCACGACCTATCAGGAGTTTCCCCAGTCGCTTCGCAGCCGCATAGGGGAACTCGGTTTGGAACGCCACTTCGACCTGCTTGGCTACGTCGCTGACGAGGGCGAATATAGCCAGGTCATGCAGCGGCATCGCGTTGGGCTGGCCCTCTATGAGCCGAGGGCCGGCACGCACAAGAGGTACAGCGACTCTCGGGCCAAGCCCTATCTGGCGCGCGGTGTGGCCGTCATCATCACGCGCGTGTCTCCGATTGCGGCGGAGATCGAGAGAGAGGGCGCGGGCATCGTCATCGACTACGACAAGCAGCAACTGGCAGACGCCATTCTCAAGCTTCTGTCCGACGATGAGTTCTGCAAACGCTGCCGCGAGAGCGCCATCAATCTTGCCGAGCGATACCGGGCAGACAGAGTCTTCTCTTCTGCCTTCCAGCGCATGGGGATCGAGCTCTAGCCGGCGCGAGATCGTGTGAGGCTGCCGGGGGCCGCCGCAGACAGAGCGACCACAAGTGCAACCAGAGGCATGCTCCACCTCATCGCCTGCCCGCCACGCCAGGCTTGCGATGAGGCGCCCGGGGCTGGGACGCGAGCGCCGTAGGTGCCACCATGTTCCCCGACCGAGCGCTTTCGTAGATGCCCTGGGCCAGTTCGATCGCCGCCAGGCCGTCCTCGCCGCTGGCCAATGGCTCACGGCCCTCGCGGATCGCGGAAACGAACTCCCGCCATTCCTCCTCCCAGGAGCGGTCTGCCCCCCGGAACTCGACGATCTCCTCAGCGAAGGGCGCAGCGAAGTCCCGCCGCCCGAGGATAGCCCGCTCGCTGCCGTAGGCGCCCCCCAACCCCTCGACGGTGACGTAGCCGTCATGGCCGAAGACTTCAAAGGAGAACAGAGGCTTCCACTCGGTCCAACTGGCGTGAACGGAGGCGATCTGGCCCTGAGCGGTGCGCAAGAGGGCGAAGGCGTTGTCTTCCAGGGGGGCCACGTCCCAGAAGCGGGTGGCGACAAAGCCGAAAACCTCGGCGAAGTCACCGAGAAACCACCGGCACAAGTCCAGCAGGTGGATGCCCTGATCCATAAGCTGACCGCCGCCGCTGACCTCCGCCTGCGCCCGCCACTCCTGGTCATACCCTGGCCGGCCGCCGATCCCGTAGCGACAGCGTATCCAATCGATCTCGCCGATGCTGCCGGCTTCATACCACTGGCGCGCCTGGCGAATGGCGGGATGATGGCGAAGATTGAATCCGCACTTCAGCCTCACACCAGACTCCCGAGCCACCCGCAGCATCTCCCGACCCTCAGGCACATTCCGGGCCAGAGGCTTCTCACACAGAACGTGCTTGCCCGTCTTCATGGCGGCGATGCTGATCTGGGCATGAAGGTGGGGCGGTGTGCAGACGATCAGCGTTTCGACATCATCGCGGGCTACCACGTCCTCCCACTGGGACGTCGCCAGACAACCTGCCTCCGCCGCCAGCGCAGCGGCCGCATCCTGGCGAACGTCAGCCACTATCACCAACTGGGAGCCGTCCGCTGCTTTGAGTGCCTGGGCGCGCCGCCTGCCCTGAAGGCCCGCCCCGACGATCCCCACCTTCATCTCGGGCTCTCCGTCACCCGGCGCAGCGTGTACAGCTCCGAGGCCATGATCTGATCGATGCAACTGTTCATGCTCTGCCAATCGTCCCAGACGGCGCTGATCAGCCGCCCGCTCAGGCCATCGGATTCTTCCGAGGCAAGGAAGACCGCCAGGGCAGCCGCCCGCTCAGGCGGCACTCCGCCGGTCTCCTTCTGCCGATGGGTCTGCGCCAGCATCTTTTCGCCGGCGGCGGCCCCTGCGGCCAGGACTTCGTCCATCAGTCTGGTGTTCACCGCTCCCGGAGCGATGGCGTTCACCTGGATGTTGAACCCCTTGACTTCCTCAGCCAGGGTTTCGGTAAGGCGCACGATGGCCGCCTTGGATGCGGCGTAGGCGGAGAAGTTGGGCAGAGGCGATGAGGCCCCCCCTCCAGAGAGGTTGATGATCTTGCCGCGCCGCTGTCCAATCATGAATGGGAGAACCGCTCGGGCGCAGAAGAACGAACCAAACAGGTTGATCCTGACAGTCTGCACCCACTTCTCGGGGTCGTTGTCCACAAGAGGACCTATGGACCCATAGCCCCCGGCGTTGTTGACTAGAATGTCGACCCTGCCGAAGTCCTCCAGGGCCTGGGCGACCATTCCTTCCGCTTCAGCGCGATTGGATACATCAACCTTCAAGGCAAGAGCACGCCGTCCCAGCGCTTGTGCCTCCTCAGCCGTCTTCGCCACCTCGGGCAGCGTGCGTGACGCGATGAGCATGTCCGCTCCCTCTTGGGCGAAGGCGAGAGCAATGGCCCTGCCGATGCCTCGGCCGGCGCCCGTGATGATGGCGGCCTTGCCTGCCAGCTTCATGCCTCGTCCCCCCTCGATCCGACAGGCGCTCTGCTTCCTCTTCCCACGCCGAGGTAGCGGAACCCCATTTGAGTCATCTCCGTCGCGTCGAGCATGTTCTGGGCATCAACAAGCACTGGGTTCCTCATGCGCTCCTTCAGCGCAGCGTAGTCGAGGTCCCGAAACTCTGGCCATTCGGTAACGATCACCAGAGCATCGCTTCCGTCGGCAACCGCGTACGGGTCGGGGCAGAACTGGAAGTTTGGGGTATCGGGGAGTTCTTCGAGATTGACCCGGGGGTCGTGCGCCTTGACTGCCGCGCCCAGGGCGGTCAACTCGCCGATGATCTCCAGGGCGACAGACCGCCGGAGGGTGCTGGTGCCCGGCTTGTAGGTAAGCCCCAAGACACCCACCGTCAGGCCCTCCAATGAACGGAAGAGCTGGCTTAGCTTTCGCACGACCACTCGATTCTGCTGCTCGTTCACCCTAAGCACGCCATCGATAAGGGGCGTCTTTGTTCCATTTCGCTTGCCGAGCCCTCTCAGCGTCTTCAGGTCCCTGGCCAACGTGCCGCCCGCAAAGCCCAGGCCCGGCCGCAGCGGCGCTAGCGGCCCTAGCCGCCGGTCATGGTGCAGCGCCCTGGCCACGTCCAGCGCATCCGCACCAACTTCGTCACAGAGGTTCGCCATCTCGTTGGCGAAGCTTATGCACGTCGCCAGGAAGGCGTTCAGGGCATGCTTCGTCATTTCGGCGGTGCGGATGCCGACCACCACTCGGGGGGCATCGATACCTTCGAGGAGCCTATCGACGGCGCTGACCGTGCCGGAGTTCTCAGAGCCGATCACGACCATATCCGGCTTCATGAACCGCTCGATCGCCTGGCCCAATCGCAGATTCTCCGGAACGTAGGCAATGCCGAAGTCGAGCGAAGGTCTGCCGCGGCGGATGGTTGCCTGGATCCGCTCACAGGTGCCGACTGGGACTTGGCTGCTGATGACGACTATCGAGCCGTCTTTCAAATGTTCGGCCAGGAGCGAGGCAGCCGCCATCACCTGCGATAAGTCGGACTCATCGTGTTCGTCCACCGTCGTATCGTGAGCTATGAGAGCATACTCGGCTTCGGCCAGGGCCGCCTGCGGGTCGGCGGTGAACCAGAGCCTTCTCTGCCTGATGCCCTTCGCAACTAGCTCCTCCAGGCCCGGCTCGAATAGGGGAAGGCGACCGCTGCGCAGACCCTCGATGAGCTGGGGATCGCTGTCGAAGCCAGTGACCGTTCGCCCCAGATCGGCGAGACAGGCCGCGGTGACCAGACCGAGATGCCAGAGGCCAATGACGCAGACTCTTTCGCTACCCATGTCCACTGTCTACGATCTCATCTGTCGCTGGGTCAGCCGGCTGCAACCGTCATGCCTAGAAGGCGTCTGGCTGCTATGCGTACGGCCTCGTCCGAGGTGTGCCTGGTTTCCCAGCCGAGCTTCCTCATCTTGCTCACGTCCAGGCCTACCTGCGGCACATCTCCCACCCATCCTCTTCGCCCACCCGTGTACCTGAAGCGGACGTCGCTCAGGCCCATCTCCTCCACAACTATCTCTGCGACCCGGCTTATCTTGGTAGTGGAATAGCTGCCCAGGTTAAAGACATCGCACCAAGCTTCGGAGCCGTGGAAGGCACAGAACATACCGTCAATGCAGTCTTCGACCGGGAAGAATGACTTCTGCTGCTGGCCATCGCCGAGAATCTCCAGCTCCTCTGAGTTACGCTTCAGCTTCTGGATGAAGTCGTAGATCACCCCGTGTCCCATTCTGCCGCCGACTACGTTGGCGAAACGAAACATCCAGGCCTGCATGTTGAAGATATGGCAATAGGCGCTGATGAGGGTCTCACACGCTAGCTTGGCCGCACCGTAGAGGGAGATGGGCAGAAGAGGGCCCACGTCTTCCGGGGTGGGAATGACCGGCGCTTCCCCGTAGATAGCGGAAGTGGAGGCAAAAAGCAGTCTCCTGATATCGGTAGCCCTCATGGCCTCCAGGACGTTGTGGGTGGCGATGGTACAGTTCTCCAGGTCCAGGCGAATGTCCTGATTGCCGCCGGGAATGTCCGTGTTGGCACCCAGATGAATGACCAGATCGTGCCCAGCCATCGCCTCCACTAAACTCGGCGCATCCAGGAGGTTGGCCTCGATGAACGTGAAGCCCGGCCGGCCGATATTGTGCTCGATCCACTCCCTGCGTCCGGACGATAGGTTGTCGTAGACGGTCACAGTCTTCCCCTCGGCCAGGAGCCGGTCGCCCAGGTGGCTTCCGATGAAGCCGGCGCCACCGGTCAGGAAGCATCTCTCGAACTCGGAATTGCTCGACATCTGTCGTTCCTCCTATGATTCCAGGCCCCTCGCTCAGAAGGCCCTCACGGCGGTGGACGGCGCCCTGTCGCAGTAGCGGTAGACATCCTCGATCAAGCGAACGGTTGCGAAGGCGTCCTTGGCGCCCACCGCAGGCTCCCTGCTATTCTGCAAACAGTCGAAGAAATGGCGCTGCTCCTCTACGTAAGATGAGTAGAAATAGGTATAGCTCAGCGGTTTGATCCGCCGCAGCGTTATCCTGCGCAGCATGTTTGCGATGCCTTCCCTAGCTGCGTGGAGCCGCAGGTTCTGAGGTACAAGCCGGTCGGTGGAAAGACATCCGGCTGTGCCGTGCAGGATGACGCGGAAATCGAATGCGGGGAACACCAGCTTGGCGAAGTAGCCAACCTGCAGAACCCCCTTGGTGCCCGCCCTCGACTGGAGGACGACTATGGCATTGTCCTCGTAGGGAAAGCCATAGTGATTGTCCAGGTGGGCATAGACCACATCGGCCTCGCCGAAGAGCCAGCGGAACAGATCGACCAGGTGATAGCCCAAGTCCAGCAGCCACATGCCTATCTTCTCTTTGTCGAAGTACCATTCAGGCACCGGCTGGGACTCCAACGATGGTGCCAGAGGGCCGTGCACCAGTTCGAACGTTGACAGCACAACGTCACCGATGGCGCCCGAGTCGTAAGTGGCCCTCAGCTTCCGGGTTGCGTCGAAGAAACGATAGTTGTGGCCAACCATCAGCTTGACACCCTGTCGCCTTGCCGTGTCATCGATCCGCTCGCAGTCTGCGCTGCTCATCGCCAGAGGCTTCTCGACGAAGACATGCTTGCCAGCCTCGACCGCTGCCAGGATGCTCTCCAGATGCATGAAGTTCGGCGCGGTAACGATGACCGCGTCGACATCCGCGTCGCGTAGCATCTCGTGGTAGTCGCCGTAGAGCGCTCGGATACCCTCCCTTTCGGCTGCCTGCAAGGCTCTTCGGGAGAGATCAGCGACGGCCACGACCTTGGCATCGTTCATGTAGCGAGACACCCTTAGGTGCAGCTTGCCCATCTTGCCAAAGCCGATGATGCCAACCTTGATGGTCATGTGTACTCGTGCTCCTCTCTAGTCCAGCAGCGGCGGCACCGCATCCCCCGAGAGCTTGGCGTAGAGGCGCAGCAGCCGTAGCTGGCCGGTCCATGCCAGCTTGAAAGCCAGCGGGCTTCTGGAGGGGAAGAGCTTCGACAGGGGCTTCACGTCTTCGCCAACGACGCTGATGTTGCGAGCGCTTCCCACGCCCTCCTTTTCCGCCAGGCGGATCTGCCGGACGCTGGACGGGTTGTAGTGCATGATGCGGGCGACGACGGAATCGACTGCCACCGGATCGCGGCCCGCCAAAACGAGTCCGAGTTTCACCGGACGCTGTCCCAAAGCCACGATGCCGTCGACTACGCTCAGGTGGGGCCGAATGAGCTTGTTCAGGCCGACAATGACTTCGTTGATCCGAGGGTGCCAGCCGACTTTCCTGGGCTTGGAGATGCACCCGAAGAGGTTCTTGAGGCAACAGGTTATGTGCAGGGCATTGCCGCTGGCGTAAGGGCCCACCTTGAACTTCGGGCAGTTGATGAAAAGGTCCGTATCGAACAGCATTTCGGGCAGGGGAAGTGTGAACTTGTGTCTGCCGACCGTTACCTCTTTCTCACACGTTTCCCCAGCGCTCAGGTTGGCTAGCACCACCTCCTTCTCGCTGGCCAGCCGGTCGTAGTGGAGCAGGGGAAAAGCGTGCCGCGTCCGCATCGCCGATGCATCGGCTTCGACCACGGCGATCTTGGCCTTCGCGTTCCACCGCTCGCGCACGTAGTCGATCACCGACGCTACCACCCGCGGGTCGGTAGTCTCACCTGTCGAGTGGTCCCAGTAGAAGCGCAGATTGGGCTTGATGACGACGGTCTCCACCGGCCCGGGCGGCTCAAGACCGACCAGGTCCAGTGCCCGGAAGACAGCGCTCCTGATGCCTTCCGCATCGATGGTGCTGGTTCGGGCCGCGCCTACTATCCCTTTCATTGGCACATCCATTCAGCTATCTGTAGTACCGCCGGGTGAAGCCCGCCAGCCGGGGCCGGGAGGCGGCAGCATATCCCAGAGCTACGTGAAACAGAGTGTTGGCCGTGATCGCCAGTTTCTTCCGGGCGATGGTGGGGGAGCGGAAGAGTTCCCCAAGGGTTCGGGGTAACAGCCGCAGCACAATGCGCCGCAACAGATCGTGCTCGCGAACGAGGGCCCGTGTGTCCGCATCGTCGCGATACATTCTCCGCAGCAGCGCCTTGGTATACCCCTGCCAGTAGGCCTGTCCGCGAACGAAAGTGAAGCCCAGCCGGTAGGGATAGACCTTGTGCCACACCCGCACGTTCGGGTTGTAGACTATGACCTTCCCCGTCCTCAACCTGAGGTTTATGGAGAACTCGGCGTCGTCGACAGGCCCGGCCTTCCAAGCGGCCTGCCCCCCTTTCGTCTGTCCGAAGTTTTCCGAGAATGAGCAGTAGTCGAAAGCTTCCCGCCGGAAGGACATGTTCATTCCCCAGGCGCTCCGCACCTCGCGCATGCCGTTCCAGCCAGTGAAGGCCGTACAGCTAATGATCCAGTACAGTTCCTCCGGCAGCCAAGCTTGCGATTCATCCTTCCATCGCGGGAACCCCGGCCCTGTGACGCCTATCGTCGAGTCTTTGCTGGCGTAGGTTCTTACCATTTCTTCAGCCCAGTCAGGGAAGAGCACGACATCATCATCGGCGAAGGCAATGATGTCGCCGGTCGCTTCTCTCACCCCGACGTTCCGCGAGGCCGAGAGCCCGCCAGGCCCGTCGTTCAAAACCACCTTCGTATTGGCCATCGACCGCTGCCTCGCGTAGGATTCGACCCCTTTCCGAAGCTCCGTTGACCCCTCAGCGACGAATACTACTTCCAAGTCCGGATAGCTTTGCGCATGGATGCTATCCAACAGCTCGAAGATGTCCTCCAGCCGCTCGCTGGTATGCGAGGTGATCACGATCGAAAGCCGGGAGTTTTTCTTAGCCACGGAATCGTTCCCTGATCACTGTCCTGATCGCCCCAGAGCCCTGCCGCCAGCTGGGCTGCTTGGTCTCGCCACCGGTCCTCCCCTTGTCGTGGTGCCCCACCTCTACCACCTTGAGGCCCGCCTTTCTCACTCTCGCGTTCAGCAGAGGCTCCTCCTGGTCGGTCCAGCCCGAAAGGTCAACACGTGCTATCGCTTGTCTCCAGAAAGCGTTGTAGCCAGAGCAGAGGTCGGTGTAGTTCGTGCCGTAGAGGATGTTATGGGTGGTGACGATGACCCAGTTGCCGAAGATGCGGTGCCGGGGCTTGCCCACCGGCCGCGAGAGGGCAAACCGCGAGCCCTTGACGAAGTCACAGCCTCTCAGGAGGGGCTCAATGAAGCGGGGCATATCATCGGGATCGGTGGTGCCATCGGCATCGAGAGTCACAATGATATCGCTACCGGCCTGGGCGATGCCGTGCCTGAGAGCGTCGCCTTTGCCCTGCCCCGGCTGATGCAGAATCCTGATGTCAGCACGCAGACTCTTGGCAACAGTAAGGGTGTCATCCGTGGAGTGGCCGTCCACCAAGAGCACCTCATCGACCCAGTCCGGAATCCTGGGCAACACATGGGGCAGGCTCTCCTCCTCGTTGAGTGTGCAGATCAGGGCTGTAATGCTGAGCCTTCTTTCCGCTATTGCCTTCAGGACAGCGTCCGCCATCTGGTCTCCAGGTTCTGCGCACCTATGACGTTGCCCTTGCATGGCGGTTACCTCGTCTGAACCGACCATCCTTTGCCCTAAGATCGCCCGCCGAGCGTCACTAAGAGCCAGCGCATCCTTTGCGGCATTGTCCCTTCGATGGTCGTTAGCAGCCTGCCCAGCACGATGGCTAGACCAAGCCCCTGCCCCAACCCATTGCCGATGCCTACTCCCACCAGGCCCATCATCGGCAGAAGCGCAGAACTCAGCGCTACCGTCGTCACCGCCACCGCCCCAGCGATGATCACCAGCTCGCCGACCTGCTTCCTGACTCTTAATGTGCCAAGGTAGACGTTCACCACAGCGGCGGGAAGAGCGGCCAGAGCCACCAGGCGAAGAAGCGTTGCGCCTTCAGTAGCGTAGTCGGGCCCAAAGGCCAGCAGCAGCCTGTCGCCCAGCAAGAGCAGGAACAAGGCGCCGACGGTAGCCACTGCTAATGCGCCCGCCACGGCGTTGCGGGAGAGAGCGCGTAGTGCCTCAGGCTCATAAGAACCCTCGGCAAATAGGGACAGGGCCAGGTACGCCGAGGCCGATGTGAGGAGGTATCCCAAGAACCAGGCCATGTAGAAGTAGGCTGCCTCTGT
>CAZXAF010000003.1:0-26872 GCA_964638905.1 uncultured Dehalococcoidia bacterium | reverse complement strand
TGGTGCTGGTAGACGAGCCCACTTCGAACCTGGACTCGGAGCGAGGCACCGAGGTGGTGCGCAGTCTGGCTGAAGAGGTCAAGCTGCGGAACAAGATCGGCATCATGGTGACGCACGACCGCCGCATGTTGACCCACGTGGACAGGGTTCTGGAGATCGCTGATGGACGACTCCACTCCGTAGAACCCTCCCTGTGAAGGGCAATTTGGAGCAGCCTGGACCGAGAAGGGCACTCGCAGTGGTAGTTCAGGGGGGAGCCAGTGATGCCAAACTCGAAAGCGATCTCTGCAAACCTCGGAGGGTCCCGTGCCGCTGGGCCTCAAAGTGCGACGGCTCCTGATCAACAACTGGACCAAGATTGGCAGCCACAGCGCGTCCTGCCGTCATCCAGGCGATCCCGGCTTCTGAGAGGTAGAATCCGGCTCGCGTGCCGAGCCATAGACCCAGCCTGGCGCGGCTTGTTAGCGTAGATAGGAGCCAAAGCTCCAGAAACGGTTCTATGCCCGATTTTCTGACGGCGTTTGGAGTTGTGGCGGTCATTCTGACCGTGACAGCGCTCGCTTCTGGTCTCGTCGAGCGGTCGCTGTTGTCCTTTCCACTTGTCTTCCTCGTGACTGGCCTAGTGCTCGGCGAGGGTGGTCTCGGCGTGTTCGAAGTCGCAGCCGAGAACGAGAACCTGGAGATCGTCGCGACACTCACCCTCTCGCTGGTTCTGTTCCTCGATGCGGTCCAGCTCGACACAAAGGAACTGGGGAGACGATGGCTGGTCCCCGTGCTCGTTTTGGGTCCTGGTACCGCGCTGATCATCACGCTCGGTGCTACGTCGCTCGCCTTGATCCTGGGGTTCGGGTGGCTTGTCGCGTTCATGGGTGGAGCGATGCTGGCGTCTACGGACCCGGTGGTTCTGCGCGAGATCGTCCGCGACCAGCGAATCCCGCGCTCGGTCCGACAGGTCCTCACCGTCGAAGCTGGCACGAATGATATCGTCGTTCTACCCGTCATCCTTGTGCTGATCGCAGTCGCGCGGGAGGAAGCTGGCAGCGTCGGCGGCTGGCTTGAATTCTCAGCGGAGCTCGCGCTCCTCGGGCCGATTATCGGGCTTGCGATCGGAGGCGGAGGAGCATGGCTGATGTCGAGAATCGACTCGCGAATGACCGTCCGGCGCGAGTATGAGACGCTCTACGGAATCGGCCTCGTGCTCGCTGCCTACACGGCGGCGACGGCGGCTGGCGGAGACGGCTTCCTTGCTGCTTTCGCCGCCGGACTCGGGGTGGTGCTGTCCAACCAAACACTATGTGACTGCTTTCTCGAGTATGGCCAGGTCACGTCTGAGATGGCAATGCTACTGGCCTTCGTGTTGTTTGGCGCGGTACTATCGGGCATCCTCGATGAGGTCGACATGCTCCCCGCGCTGGTCGTGGCGGGAATCCTCATCTTCGTGGTCCGGCCCGGCGTGCTGGGCATCGTCCTGGCTCGAGCGAAGATGAGCCTCGAGGCACGCGCGTTTGTGAGTTGGTTCGGCCCAAGAGGCCTGAACTCGCTCTTGCTCGCGCTTCTTGCCGTCAACGGCGGGGTCGACGACGCGGAGCTATTGCTCGCGACGATAGGACTTGTGGTACTGACATCGACCGTGATTCATGGCGCCACGGCGACGACGGTCAGCGCTTGGTACGCGCGGAGGGCGGAGAGGGAGACGTTCGCGGAGGAGCGTGAGAGCACGGCGGCCGGCCTGTTCGAGCACGACGAGACGGCGGTGCCCCGCATCTCCGTGGACGAACTCAACCGCATGCTTGCCCAGCCCGACCCGCCGATCGTGCTCGATGTCCGCACGAACCCGAGCTACAACCAGGACGGAGCGCAGATACCGCAGAGCGTCCGCGTGCCACCAGACCACGTCGCCGAATGGGATCCGGGAGACGTGGAAGACCGGCTTATCGTCGCCTACTGCACCTGACAAGACGAAGCAACCAGCGCCCGTGAGGCGCAGCAGCTCCGGAGGCGCGGCTACAACGCCGTGGCTCTCGCTGGCGGGTTCAACGCGTGGAGGGCGAAATACGCCGTCGAGCCTATATCGGTCGACACCTGACCCACTACTCGAGGGGCGACCGCGCCCGCTGCAGATAGCGATTTCGTGCTCTTTCCGGGCCAGCTGACTCCCGGATTGAGAATCCGGGGTCCCGACCGGCACTGATCGCCTCCCGGTGATCGCCTGCTTCTCAGGCAGGTCGTCTGCGGGAAACGATCCCCCCACCGAAAAAAGAGCAAGTAGGGCACCATCGCCCGAGTCGATGTGTACCCGTACGAGGACGGTGCCATCGCCGATGGGCACATCACAATCTGCCGATTGCGGCCTGACGTGAACCTCCGCTACGTGGTTGAGTTTCTTCGCAGCGAGTCCGGCCAGATTCAAATGCTGCGGCACGTGTGTGGCTCTACGGGTCAGACGGAGCTGTTGGTTGACCACATAAGATCGCTCCGCATTCCGATACCTTCACCAGAGATCCAGAAGGAAGTTGTCAGGCTCATGGATGAAGCCCGCGCTCAATCCGATGAATTGTTACGGCGCGGTCAGGCTCTTCGTGAGGAGAGTGCCAACATGATCGCCGCCGCCCGTCAGCGGATGATGATTATGCTAACCAGATAGCTCCCATGTGGGCGTAGCTTGACGGTTTAGGCGCTCAGTCTTCGTTCGCCTCTGGTTCCATCTCGTGTTCTGTGTCAAGTGTCCATAGAATCCTAGCGGCCGGGCACAGCTGCATCCAGCGGCAAGCCGGTCCGAGAGATGTCAGACAGAGCAGCCCAGCGGCTGTGCCGCAAGATACCCCCTCTTACTGTGCGGGGCATCTCCTCCTCCCCGGGGGCGGGCATTGACCCTCCCCGCCCCGGGGGATGTTGTCCACGGGGGTGGGGGTTTTCTTCTTCCTCTCCCCCGCAGGTCCGAAGGGCCGGGGCCTGGCATAAACTGGTCCTGCCCCTTTATTCTCTGCCGGGAAATGCGAAAGCTTGAAACGTTTCATGCTTCGCAGGGCCTATGGGCCGGGGTAAGGAAGATATAGTGGGGGAAACCAGGCACCTCAGGCCCGTGGCGAGCAACGCGTCACTAGGTCAGACGGTGGCGACGAGCCAGGCGGAGCGAAACCTAGAGAGCGTTGCGGTATGCCGTCACCAACTTTCGGACTTCTCGGGCCGTTTGGTCGGCCATTTCCCGCCTGTGCTACAATGCCGTCAGCAAGGGAATGCAGCAAGGAGGGGCAGGGCCTTGGCCGCGTTTGACGGAATGCTCATTTTGGATGGATCAGGGATTCCACCCTCTGGCGGCGCTTTTCTCCTAGATCGCGAGGCCCCGGTAAGCGAACGGAAGGTGGTCGATGGCGACTGGACAGCGGAGGTTCGCGAAGGGGGCCAATACGTCCTGGCCCGCGGAGGCACTGTGGCGAACTACGAGGATGCCCGCGATCAAGCTCTATGGGCTGCGCAGCGCGGACTGGACTTGCTCTGCATTTCAGGGGCCGCGGATCTCTCGATAGTAGGCGTCGAAGATGAACACATTACATGGTGGCGCGAACAGAACGAGGCAATTCTGCGGGTGACATCAGTTGCAACAATCAGCGCAACGGTAGGCGCGAAGGTGACAGTGACCGACAGCCTTGGGAATGTCCGGCCTGACCCGCCTCGACCGCAGGCTGTCTGGCACGAAAGCTTCCGCTTCTTTCGGCTCGCCCAGGTCACCAACGACCTGTTTGACGCTTTCCGCAACCTCTATCTGGCGCTAGAGTCAGTTCTAAGCAGCATAGCGCCGCCAATTGCGAAGGGTGAGTGGGAAGGTGACTGGTTCAGAAGGGCACTGGGAGAGGCCCAGAAGCTGGTTGACCTGTCCCCCTTCGCACCGCCAGGCGCGGCAGATTCGTTGAGCTCCATCTACGATGATTTGTACGTCAACACGCGGAACGCGGTCTTCCACGCGAAGAGCACTCGCCCCCACCTTCTGCCGCATGAATGGCCAGAACGAGCCGCCGTGGTGTCGAGCCTCCGTCGCCTATCCAGACTGTACCTCAAGCTAGTGGACGCCCACCTGCAACTGAGGCGTCCCTCAAGTGGCTTCTACGCCAGTGGCTTCAAGTTGATGACTCAACACTTGGACAAGAGCCTAGTAATCCATGTCACGGATGACGAGACACCCGTGGGTCCCGATACCGCAACCATAAATCCTGGGGGCGGCCGTGTGGTTTCGCTCGCCACACGGGCCGCGCCCGAGTTGGACCAGCCGTTCGTAAGGTACTTCATTGGACAGTCGCTCGTGAGCCAGCTCGCCGAGCTGACGCACATCGGGCGGATAGTCACGACAGGCGACGACGCGGTTCCGCTTACTGCTGGAATCCTTCAAGGAAGCTTGACTCTAGATTTTCTTGACCACTTTGAAGCGCAGATGGGACTTAGGCTTCGAAACACGCAGCAGCCAAGGGTTCTCTACAGTCAATAGCCTGCAGAGTTCTCCCGTAAGGTTACCCGTGTCCTGGCAGATCCACACGAACAGGTGAGTCGGGCGGAAGGCGGGAGATGAACCCAGGGAGACCGTCGGGCATCAAGACTCCTCTCACAACCGCCTAGGGAGCATGCTAGCCCGTTTCGGCGCTTCAACCTACCTGTCCGCCGCCCCCATCCTGCTCGCAGGCGCGAGGGTTGGCAAGGGACGAAACCACCGCCTCGACGAACCATAAGGGAAGACGTATGTCTTGCTGAACAGCTCAAAGCCCTCACCAGTTGACCTGATCGGTTGTTCGCTCCGGTGCATCTGGACTTGGAGGGCCCAGGGCTTTGGGGACAGAGGGCCAAGAACGGCCTCTACGGACTCAAACACTTACGGTCGGGCGGCGACAGCCTTCCTAAGCGATCACCTGCTCCGCGGGCAGGGTCTCTGGCACCACAGATGATGGCACGAAGGAAGCCAGCAGGTGCCTGGCGTGCATCGAAGATTGGACGACCTGCCGACTTCTCGGGGGGTCTCCAGACGGTTCGCTTGGTAGCACAAACCGCACCCTTGAGACCGATCCCGCTCACGACCCTTCTTTAATGTGATCCGAAGGCCGTCTGGGCTGTTCCTCAATCACCGCCGGAACGAAAAACACCTCGCTTGCCGCCACCGTGGTCACAACCGCCGGCTGAGACTCGTCATCGCCCGCAGTCGTTAGGTGAACATCGAGGACTCGCACCCGGTCTCCCAACCTCAGGTCGAACTCGCTCGGCCTGGTCTGCAGCACCACCGGCCTGCCGGCCTGGACGACTCGCGAAGTCCCTGCGGTGGCATCCCAACTCGATGGACCGTGCCGCTCGGTGATCGTCAGCTCTAGATCGATGAACCGCTTATCAGCGTAGGGCCATTCCTGAGAGTGGTGGCCCGTCGACCGCCTCCAATAGTCATCGCAGAGGTGCCGCACGTGGCAATACCCGCAATTGTCCAAACCTGGTCGGGCCTCTGGAGGATATGTGCTCACCGCCCTCACGGCAGCACAGGTTCGATCCCGAACGTCTCGCTCGATTGCCTTTAGTCCACGCGCCGACGGCGGCGTCACATTATGGTTTGTGCCTGGATAGCACAGCGTGAGCCTGGTGGCTAGACGAGCGCTTGGGTTAATGTCGGCGTCAACCGCCCACAGGAGGCTGTACACTCGCAGTTGAAATGGATGATCCTCGCTAGGTTTTCCGGTCTTGAACTCCACGATTTCGCAGTCACTTAGTGAGATGTTGATGAGATCGGCCACTCCAAGCCACCCGAGTTTCGGGGCCTTCAACAGAACCTCGGGGTGAGACCCTAGGCCCAATTCACCCCGCTCGCGCGCAGCCTTTTCTCCTGTATCTTCTGCTGAACCTGGCGCCTGAAGACGCATTGGCGCCAAGAAGACCTGGACGCGCTCTCGAATCTCGCCCATCCTCGAGTGGATTTCCCGTTCGACCCATTCCTCGGCTCGCTGCGCTCGTGGATTATCCTTCTCCGCAGACAGGACGTCACGCGTGCACTCGCTGATAATCTGGGTGTATCCGCCCAGTTGTCTCAGCACGGCGGTCGTCTTCGGGTCCTGTATCGAAGAGCAACCGCCGCGGGCAAGGGCCTCTACAATCCTCTCCAAGGCAAGGTGCACGATGCGGCCGACAGTGGATGGCACTTGGAGCCGCGGCGGATAGCCAGAACCCTGCCACACTTCCGGATAGTCAGCCGAACTCAGTGCCCACCGCCGTGGGCAGGCCTCGATCTCGCGCAGCTTCGAAAAGGTCATGCGAGCAGGCGCCGGGGGCCACTCTGCGGGCCCGATGGCTTGCGAGACGACAGGAATAGCGCGCGTCTGCATGCCGGCTTTCTACCCCAATCTGTCCATGAGGCTGCTCGTTGCCCGAGGCAAGTTCCTGCGAACCACGAGTTCGTCGACTAAGAGCAATGGAAGTGCTGTCGAGTACTCTTTCAAGTCTCGTAGGGCATCCGTAGGCGGGTCGTCGGGCGTCAGCGGTGAATGAAGGGCAATAGCGAATCGAGTGCCGTCTTTCCTCGTAGCGATGATGGGCACACAGACATCACCAACACCTGGCACCGAAAGCGTGGCGTTCCGCTCGAACGTGAAGCCCTCTGCGCTCTGTCGCTTGAAGTCCTGGAACAGGAGTTCGCTTGACCGCTCAAGTCTATTTGGATCGAGCATGGGTCGTTCCCCCGTCAGTAGGAACCGAAGGATGCTCGCTCCCAGGTGCCGGTCGAGGAGGTCGTGCTCGAATTTATTCTTGTAGCTCCTAAGGCACCGATAGCACGACCGGTCACAGTTATCGGGGCAAGATTCCAGGATCTGCAGGGCTTTCTCGAACACTGCAGATCCTAGCTGCCCCACGCGATGGGAGAATCCGGCACCGCCAGGCAGGGTGTCATAGAGGTATATCTCAGCTTCTTTGCCCAGCGGCCCGGCCGGTGTCAAAGCCGGCCGATATTCGGCCTGTAACTCGCTCGCTTCCAACTCCAGCATCGCGCACCCGGCTGCCGACAGTGCCTCGCACAAAGTCCGAAGCGCAACCTCGGTGGCAAGGACACCCGGCGCCAGCGTGACGGGTGACTGGACTCGAAGTGAGACAAGAAGAACGTCTGAAATGAAGTCTGTGCCTAGAACAAGTCCGCGAGTGCTCTGGACACCGTCGCAGTTCGGCTCCCGCTCATCAGGGTACGGCTTGGGGTGCGCGACAAGGACGCTGCTCGACGGGGCGGCCGTCGGTTCGATCAGCCCGCATGTGGTGCAGTACGTGTAGCCCTCTTGGCGAGGGCCGCTGTTAGTGACCAGCAGGTGCTGTCTCATACTGTGAACCTGGAGCCGATCATTGATCTTGGTCCACCGATCAGGGTCAGCCGGCGTGGGAGCGATGAGCTTCGCGCGGGTGGCGTAGCTTCGCGAGGGCTGATCATCTGGAGAGCTGCCTTCGTCCCAGTTAACTGGGTGCGCGAAACCGGGGGGACGCAGCCAGTACCGCGCCGGGCCAAAGGTGCCGCTTCTTCCGCAGGCCTCGCAGTCACGCCTCTCGCCTCGCTCGCCTTCGTTGAGTGATACGGTCCGAGCATAGTGACAGACACTGCACTCGTAGTAGAGTCTCCTGGTCTGCCAGGCACGATAGCGTTCGTCCTTCCCGGGCGAGTAGAGAGCGCCTGACCTCCACAGCTTTCCTTTGATCCAGACCTCCTTGCCGGGCGCGTATTGTGAGAGGGCTACAGCGAGCCCTTGAGAAGGCGTGAATCGAAACGCCGGTCTATACGCTTGGGACCGGTCGCGATCGAAGACGTGGAACGTCACCACATCCGTCGGGAAGGCATACCGCGGCAGCACCCCCTTGTACAGAAGACGGTCGAGCAGATTCTCCGTTGCGGGATCGCTACCCGGCTGCTCCTCTCCTTCCTCTGACGCTACTTCAAGCGTTGTTTGCTCGGTTTCGCCAGCGGTGGTCGAAGCGCCCAATTTCGTCGTGGTGTAGTCTGCGCTGCCGCCTTTGAGAACGTCGTCATGGATTGCGAGATCGATTTGTTCGAGCGTCGCATCAACAAGGCTGTCCATCAGCGCCGTTCGGTCGCCCGGTGACAGTTCGTCGGGTAGCCAAGCGTCTAGTTCGCTCTTCAGCTTCGCCTCATTGCTCCTTAGCCACTGCGCGAAATCTTCGCGGTGCAAAATCGATGAAGTACTCTTGAAGTTGGCGACCGTGCCAAGGACAGCAAAGAGCTGCGGCTGTTCCTCCGGTTTAACCATTGGCAGCCTCGTTTGATGGTACCGCTGCAACAAGTAGGCGATGATATGTCGACGCGTGATCTCGGGGTTATCCAGGGTTAGTGTGGGATCGTCGACCGCACCTCGAATCATCTGATCCGGATGTGCAAAGTAGTGCTCGTCATGGCTATCAGCGCTTCCGAAGGCGGTCACGGTAGCCAGCGCGTTGCCGCGTCGGCCAGCACGTCCTGATCTCTGCTGATAATTGGCACGGGCTGGTGGCATGTTCCGCAACGAAACCCCGGACAGTGTCCCGATATCGATGCCCACTTCCATCGTCGTGGTGCAAGACAGCACGTCTATCGCGGCCCGACCGTAGGGGCCAATGGCGCCTCCAAGGTCTACGTCCTGAAACAGTAACTCATGTTCCTCAGCTGTCGAAAACACCTCGTGCGCCTGGGCGACGTTGAGTTGGGCCGTGTGCTCGGCCGCGATGAGCGCAATCGGCGCAATCGGGGGCTTCCTGAGCGCATCGACGGTGCTCGAGCGGTAGTAGCCCTTTCTCGCGGAGAAGACGGCGTCGCTATCTGGATCGATGGCCTCCACTGTCTCCTGGCAGCAGTTCACGCATGTGAGCCGCCCAGGGAAAAGTCGCTGCGTGGTCCGACAGGCGTGGCAATAGCCCCAGGCTCCTCCGATAGACAGAGAGAGTTCAATCCCCTTCAGTCTATAGCTGCGGGGCGCCATCTGTTCGGTGAACCACGCCCGTAACTGGGGAAGCCACTCATGGTCGAAGACTCGCTGTGCATTTGCCTTTGCGAGAAAGCGATTGAGGCTGGAGAACTGCCCCGAGTGTCCCCGTACCTCCGTTTGCCACCAGGCCTGCGGCATCCGACTTAACCAAAAGCCCACCCGAGGCCAACATCGAAGCCACGCCCGCGCAAGTGCGAGTTTTTCCTCACCGGATTCAGCAAGTCCGGGAATGCCCGATAGCGCCTCGAGCTTCGCTGTATGGGCTGGGCGCTCGACGATGGAGGCAAGCGCAAGCGACTCTAGCCCGTAGTATTCGTCCGACACACAGACAGTGATGGCCCGCAGGAGAGAGACCGGCGGAGCAGTTGCTCGGAGCTTTGCGAAGAGTTCCAGCACGCCGACATCGTCGTCGAGAGCCCCGTTCGCGACGGCCTGTTCGACTTCCATCTCCTCACTGAAGCTCTCGCCAGTCTTGAGTTCTGGGCGGAGTCGGACCCCGAGCTGCTTCGAAGCCAACAACACTGCGAAGTACAGGTCCTCCAAAGACAACAGGTGCGCAATGCCTGGGTACTGCTGAAGTCTTAGGTAGCCAGCCACGAGCAGCGGGCGCAAGGTGTCCTGCGTTGAGTACTTCTGAAGATTTGGGGCAAGACGTGCAGCCGTCTGGCGAGAGTCGGAAAAGACGAGCACCTTCCGTCCTCGCAATGGCGCCAGTCTCGTGGCTGGTTTCGAGCTGGGCGGCTGCACCTGAATCTGCTTCGTAATCAACGCCTGGAACGGCTGGTCGCCTTTGGTCTGGTGATCCTGCACCGACGAGCGTCCGAAGCTGGCCATCTCCCCGCAGACGGCACACGGCCGAAACTCCCCAGGTCTAGAGTTGGCAGTTTGCGTGTCCCCCGCTCTGTTCGAGCCAGCAAAACGGTCCTTCCGCAAATACACTTGCCTTGTCCGCGGCCCGAGCTCGGGGGGGTTGAGGCGCCCCGTGACCAAGTCGTATTCAGCGGGCTCAACCTCTTCGATCCGAAGAGGTGTCTCTAGGAGCAGGTCCAGAGGCCCAAGTTCTTCGACCTGGCCGGCAAGCGTGCGGAAGGCGCCGCCAGGTTCTGCCCAGAGGAACTCAGGATCTTCCAGATTGCCCGTGTAGGCACGAGCGTAGGCGCTGCCACAGTTCCGGCACGTGTACAGTTCCAGAACTCGGGCGCCGCATTCACACGAGTCTCTCGGCTGGGAGTAGAGCCTACCAGTCGGTCCGCCTTTCTCGGTCGGAGGGAGCGCGTCGCACTCGGGGTCCATGCACACCCACAGCCCAGGCAGCCCACGATAGAATGAATGCGCACGGCACGGGAGCAAACCTGGCTCCGTTGATTCCTGCCTAGCGAGACTGCCGAATGCAACCAGTGTCGTTAGAGCCCGAGCTGAAAGCGTGGGATCCACCCCCGGGAAGATGTGGGCGGCGAGAGAGTCGACGGAACATGCTTCCTGCATGGTGAGGTTCGTCAGGTGGCCCATCGGCGGGAACTCGGCAAGAGCCTCGTACAAAGCTCGCTGCAGCTCCCTCGGGTCCTGAACACCGCAGTACTCAAGAAACGGCCGAGCGTGTTCCAGTCGGGCTTCACTGGTTTCCGCATCGTAGAACGCGGAAAGGTCCACTCGGGCAAGGGCCTCAGCGGCCTCCTGTCCTCCCGGCACCGCGGGATCGCGGAACAGAAGATCCCCCCCGATGGTCTCGAAATCCTTTCGTTCTTTGCCCGTCAGTTGGGCAGCGAACGCTGCTGCATGGTCGGGGTCCCTGAAACTGGCGCTCGTGCAAACTACCTGGACTCGGTCGGCTGGGACGTCGAGACGCATTCTCAGCCTCCGCAGCAGCAGCCCGACTTCAGCGCCGGCAGCGCCGCGGTAGAGATGTGCCTCATCTACAACAAGCAGCAGCGATTCGTCAGGATTGGCGTGAAGCCACTCCTTCGTTCGCTCGAAGATCGGGCGCTCGATAGGTCGCATCATCATGTACTCGAGCATTGAGTAGTTGGTGACGAGAATGTCGGGCGGTGCTTCTAAGACTTCGTGACGAGTCAGCAGCTCGGCATCATCCGGAAGAGTCACACACCGTCTGAAATCTCCATTCTTGTCCTGCCACCCAGTGCCCCTCTTGCCGTACCAAGCGACTAGGTCTGGTTTCGCTGGCCACTTCCCGCGACTCTGCAACTCATCAATGAGCTCTTGCGCGGCCTCCGCCTCACCTGAGGACGCGTCGGCGGCCTCCTCTAGATAATGGACGTAGTAGCGCCCTATCGGCGCCAGGCGCTCCTGGTCTTTCTTCGCCGAACGAACACCTGGATAGAGGGTTCTACTTGTGTAACGCGCGAATCGCGCCGGTCTTCCTGCCCATTCCTTGAACTTGCTCACGACCCGCGCGTCGCCAAAGAGAAGGCGGAGACGACCCAGCTGATCGTTGACGAGGGCGTTCATCGGGTAAAGGAGTATCGCGCGCACCGCTGAAGTCTTCTGGAAGCTTTCGGCCTTGTCCCGCGCCTCCATTGACAGCTTGCCGAGGATGGGCAGCAGGAAGCACTCGGTCTTGCCGGAACCTGTGCCGGTCATTACGAGGAGGCTCCGTCCCTTCACCAGCGACTGAACAAGCGCTTCCGCCTGGTGTTGATATGGCGGATCGTGAATCAAGGAGGACTTACCTTCCGGAGCGCTGGTGACCAACGAGAGCATTTCGAGCACAGCCGGGTCTAGGCCGAGGTCACGGAAGCTTGCTCCGAGTCTGTAACGGGGAGTGCTCTCCAGATAAGGTCTCTGATAGATCACGCCAGGCTCGTCGAGCAGGCGTCGCCGCTGCGCCACGAGCGTCGGATGGCTGATATGGTACGTAGCTTCGATATAGTCTCTTAGCGCGCGGTGAAGCTGCTCGATGGTTTCTCCGATCGTCAGCGAAGCTGGACACATCGCCTTGGTTCTCCTTCGACCCTCATTCCCTATTAGCCTCAGCCATCCAGAGTCGGTCGCGGATGAAATCCACCTCTTCAGCGACTTCCTGCTCAGAGAACCGGTAGGACAACAAGCAGCCACTGGGTAGCATGGGGTCACCGACTGCGTCCCACCTGCGTTGTGCCCAGGCAGGAACTGGTGAGAAGAAGTCAATCGCCGTGCCCTGCGATCCAGAACGAAGCCTGAACCTCTGTGGATTTCCTCGCTCTGCGTCGATCGCGGCCTGGAGTTGCCACGCCTCGTCGCAGCCTCGCCACCTGCTGCCAGGAAGCGGGAAGTCAATGAACTTCTTTGGCAGCCCACCTCCCATCTCCACGTAGCACCACAGGTCTGCGCCATACAACTGCTTTCGTTTGGCCACAAATCGGCCTGTCTGCGAGGTTGGCGGCACCCAGCGACGCGGGTAGTAGCGCACCGGAGCCTTGGGATCGAGCAGAGTTAGACCCGGGACTTCGCCCGATGGAGGGGCCGCATCCAGTTCTCGCCTAAGGCGGCTGAGGTGCTGTACGGCCGATTCGGCCGGCGGGGCCTTCAGCCACGCATCCAATGACAGCTCAATGAAGCCCAGTTCCAGGAGATCCGATGCCAGATCATCAACGGACTCTGCTGCGAGTCGCCGCGCATGGTTCACATATTCGATCTGCACTTCCAGTTCGTGCGGAAGTACGGAGACTCGGTCTGGGACGACTCCCAGCAGAAGCACGGAACCGCTTGCACGTCTAACGAACGTTGGAGGCGCAATGTAGATCAGCGTGCCGCTTTCGTCGGCGTCTGTCCCTGCCACGGCATGTTCCAGAAGATCGCCGTTGGCAGTCAGGGCCTCCAGCACTTGTTCCGCTACCGTTCGTACAGACGATATATCATCGACGAGGCCCTCCAGAGCGTCCACAACAGCGTCGATCAACCTGCGTCGGGAGCAAGGGCAGAGGAAACCGGCCGCGCGGCGCAAGGAGCAAGCAAGAGCCTCGACCGACGTCAGTTCGAGTGCGGCGGGATCGAGTCCGAGAGCCTCAACCGATCGTGCGTGAATTTCGGCAGCGGGCAGTTGTTCTATTGCCATTTGCCAGTGTCCAGTTTCGACCTCAAGAAATCTGGGGAGTCTTCAGCCGACCACTCGTGGACGGCGACGTCTGCGTCTACTGCGAGGGTTGTGGGCAACGGGTCCCATTCCCATCCGTTATACAATCGCCCACTAGCTAGGGGCTGCGGCTGAAGGTACGCGTCGATCGCCAGCACCAGGAAGCGCACCGCTCTGGCAAGGACTGGAACTTGGAGGAGCCAATGCAGCCCTGCTCTCAACTTGCCCTGCGACCAGTATCGAGCACTCTCTGGGCAACTTGCCAGACGCAGCGCCAACTCCGTAAGCCACCGGCCAGTGAGCTCGACGTGCTGTGGCTCAACCGTACGTCGGCTCGGCACCGACAGGTAGTTGATGACCAGCAGCCACAGACGAGTGATTCTCTCATTGATCGTATCGGCCGCGAGATCAACGTACTCCCATTCCAAGTTGGCCACGAACCACTGGTCCTGGGGCTCCGCAGAGATAGCGCGAGCCAGCAACTCCAGCGACTCCGGCAACTCCGCACTGTTCTCGGGACGCGTCGCGCGTTCAGCACGGTCCCATTGTTCACCGCAGATGACCGCAAAGATGTGCTGGAGCAGCGCTTTCACGACTCGTTGCCTAAGGGTCAGTGCCAGAGCGTCCCCAGGGATGCGGGCGTCAGACCAGTGTTCGAGTGGCACTAGAGCTTTTTCTATCGCGTCCGAGCTGCGAGCGATGTCTTGAAGCTGAGCGTCGGCACACAGGACGTCGAGGTTTCGCACCTGAGGGGGAATTACAACGCCACTGTGATGCTGATCGACTCGTGCCACGTAGAGGCCGCTCACATCCGGAACCTCCAAGGGATAGGAGACAGTGGAGAGGTCAACGGGAATCGGTGTGTCAGGGGCTCCAAAGGCATAGCGCGCCACCTGGACGGACGTGTCACTTCCCGTGTCATCCATCAGCGTCAACGTGTACCGGGTTCCTTTCCGCTGGGCGATCCACCGAAGCGGAGTGAATTCTCTTTCACACCGAAGCGAGAACGCGCCAAGTTCCGCACCGTCAAAGTCGATTTGACAAGCCTGCGCACGGTCATACGCGCTCTGGACTTCGGGATTCTCTCGCAAATGCTCCTGAAAATGGCGCGTCCATGAGGCGGTGTCCACCGGAAGCTCCATGCAAGGCAGCGCCTTGCGAACAAATGGAAGATCAGCCGATTTCTCAAAGAGGCTGCTGGAGCAGGCGATGGAGTGCCCTACTGGGCCGTGAATGTCAATCCTAACTGCGCCCTCCCACAACTGCTCGAGGGACGGCACGGGTGGATCGACAACCACCACGAGTGGGCTCTGGCGACTTCGTGCTGGTGCCCAGGTACGGGGCTCTCGGATTATCAGGTCGAGTTGGCCGGACTCGTCGCCAAGCTCGGCTTGCGCTGGCCGTATGGTAACAGAGAGGGTATGGCTGCCTGGAAGGAGATCTGGGAGCTCAACAAACGCCGTCGCGTCGGAGTCGGCCGATTCAACTTCAATCCCTTGCGGTTCAGCCCCATCCAGGCTCAGCAGGATACTGTCGACAGCATGATCCACGCGAATGCCGATGCGAGGTCGATCAGAGACTAGCCACTCGCCTCGCCCCTCGCCATCCCAATCCGCGGCCGGCAAACCCACAGGCCAAACACGCAAGCTTCTCGCCTGTTGAAGGCCCAGAGTCTCGATCAGTTCTTGCCAAGGACCCGAGACTGTAACAGGAAGATCCAAACGCGCCGCATACACTCTCTGGCACTCAACTGACGCGGCGGCACCTAACTCGCAAGCTTGGATCGGGCCAGCCGAACTCAGTAGAATGTAGCTCTCGCCGGGTCTGACGACCTTGCTGCGCACTTCATATGCGCATCCATCCGTCTGGATCCGGAAGAGCCACGTGGGACCGGGCCGCAAGAGGCACTCAGTCTTGAGAAGGTACTCAAGTTCGGGTGGCGCGTGCTCGAAGCGAAGCAACACCTCATCCGGGTTGGGCCAAACCTCTAGGACGACCCGCTGGGTACCATAGAGAACGCGTCCACGTGCCAGCGGTGACCTGGTGGAACCCGCCACCGTGCATCTTGAGCCCGTCAAGGCGTCACGCAGGTGCGGAAACCGTAGCAGAAGAGGAGTGAGATCAGGTGTTTCAAGAAGAGCGGTCCAGGACGAATCTGACGCCGGGCGCAGTACAAGCCTCGGCTCGATCGGCGTTCGTTTGACCTGCTCGCCCCACTCATAGCCATCCACTCGCGGCCCTGTAGCTGGTCCGC
The DNA here is from genome assembly GCA_964638905.1 of uncultured Dehalococcoidia bacterium. Taxonomy (GTDB): domain Bacteria; phylum Chloroflexota; class Dehalococcoidia; order SM23-28-2; family SM23-28-2; genus SM23-28-2. Next base: position 11,577 of record CAZXAF010000003.1, on the reverse strand, counting down.
CTCGCCCCCGTAGTCCCCAGAACTGCAATTGCCCAGCCGCGCCCCTCGCAGTCTTCAGCCAAGTGCGCGCGGCACGCTCTTGGTCGAGATCCGTCGCTATCCTCTGAAGCGTCGAAGGCAAGATGAGAGTGCCGGCGAGTTGTTGATCTTGAAATAGCAGAGCCGTAGCGATCTGTCCTACGAGGATGGGCTGCTGGGCGAAGTCTTGAAACCGTGAGGACGCATTCCAGCTTGCAGCGGCGATGTGCTGACCCAGTTGGTACGCCGATCCGATAATCTCTGCCGTAAATGCGTCGCGAAGATCGTAGAGGATTCTAGCAAGATGGCGTTGTAGGTCTCTGGGCAAGATCGCGTGCGTGATGGGCCAGCAGATGATTGAGAAGTGGTCTGCCCAAGGCCCCGACGGCCTGGCTCCTCCAAACCGATCGCAGAAGTCCCGAAAGCACCGCCGAATCCAATATCGGTCCCCGCGCGTCTCCCACCCCGGGGTGCATTGCTCGAAAGTCTGCCAGTACTCATCCCCCGCGTATCGATAGCCGAATTCGGAAGCGTAGACAACCCACGCCAGTGAGTGAGCAATTGAAGGCCGTGATTGAGCAATGTGGTTGCGGACAGCATCTTCAAGTTCATCGAGATCAGAAGGGTCGAGCCCGTGCTCTAACCCAAAGATTGGCGTGTCGGGCGGCCGCTGTTGGCGGAGCCCTTCAAAGTGGCTCTGTAATCGCGCTTGCCAGGCCGCCAGACTCATCTGTCGTCCTTCATGGACAAGAGGCCGTCGCCCGTCTCGATCCCTTCCATTGGTTCAGACCATACGAAATCAGCCGCCTAATCAACGATGGGCGCAAAAAGGTTCATTATGTCCTGCCATGTCCAGTCTTTGTAAGCTGGTCGCCTTTGAGAGCGAGGGATGACCCAGCGCTCCAGCGACGCTTTGGCAATCCTGCCAAGCGACGGTCTCCTCAGAACGCATTCTCGGGTTTCGCCCTTCAGATATTCCCTCCAGTTCTCCGCCAAGGGCATGGCGAAGACTTCCCGTGAGATACCGTGACGCAACAGGTCTCCATCCACACCTATTCGGTTGAGAGCCTCACGAATCACGCGGATCCTCCAGTTGGGACCGTTGCCGTAGCCATGTCCGCTGGCGTAGGGGTGACCATCGACCGCGAGCAAGTCACGCATCTCAAGAAACATCTCATCGGGCACGTGAAAATGGCCCCAACCTTCGGTCTTTCCCACGCGAACGAGGTCCACAAGCCCTTCCAGTCTTACTCTGTTGTACATGGAGGATCGCCCAAGCGCGGAAGTGACCGTAACTAGTGCCAGTTTGGGATCCTTCACCTCCCCGCTAATGATCCCGCGGCGGTCTCGATACTTCGTCTCGAAGTGGGCTGCGAGTTCAGAGCACCCCATGAGGCTGGCCACGAGCTTGCCACCGAGGATGAAAGAGTAAGGCGGCACGGCCCCCACCACATAGGCGTCCATGACATTGACGAGACGATTCTCCCGCTCACGTACGCTCCAGCCAATCCAATCGTCGCGAACCCTCAAGTTGAAGACCGGGTCACCCAGGGCCAGGATGCCGATGAGCTTCTCATTGCTCCGATCGATGACCAGGAATCTCATCCTGCGCCCATAACCCCTCGACACTGGCACCGACCACAGCGTGGTGGCAAGCCGGAAAAGTAGGCCGCTGTCCGTATCCGGATCCACAGAGATCAATTGGGGATCTATTTGCTCAGGCCGGATATCTTGGCCTTGAGGGAAATGCACAATCAGCCGCGCAACGTGTTTCCCAAGAGCGACCCGTTCACGGCGGAGGAACTCGCGTCGATGGGCGGCATGGCTCGCCCGAATCAGGCCTTTGATAGCCTTGTCGGAGCTTCCTGCCTCCCCTACCGCCTCCAGGCGGAGCGAGGCGACGTGTTCGACAAGGCGGTCTCGAAGGCTCCTAACCAGCGCCTCCCTGCGTTCTGGCGTCCTGACTATGGGGGATGACTGCTGCGGCATTGGATCGCCAGCCCCTGAAACCCAACGTCTCTGACCACCAAGGAGCAGGTCGTCCTGCGCCCTCAACATCTGGCACCTGCGCGAGCAAAACCCGTAGGGGTACACGGCAGTTGGCGCCACGTACCTGAATTTACCTGAATCGTGCCACCTTGCGGTAACCCGATCATGCTCCATTCATAAATAACTGTCAAACGCGCAGACGCCAGAGGACAAGCCTCCGCCCAGATGGCGCACATCCCCCGGTCATGTCGGTGTTCCGCAGCGTTTGGCTGCATTCCGAGCACCTGACGGGCTGTTAGCGACAGCTGCGGCAAAGACATTGCCATTTGGCGGCGGCGCCAAGATCCCGGAAGCCGTCCAATGGAGGTTATCAGCCATTCACCGATCTCCTGCTCCGTCGGCAGGTGATCGCCTATGCCTCTTCACCTGCTCCGTCGCAGTCTGCTCGCTCAACTCGGGTCCTGACGTCATCCGGGGGACCGGGCGTGCCGAGCATCAAGGTTGAGCACCTCAGCAAGTGAACTGCCTACGTTTAGCTACATGTCGAAGCTACACCCTATGCAGGCTCGTGAGCTAAGAGCATTTGGGAGACGCACTCTCGCATGCTTCGATCACACTAACCCCACCTAGCGTGTTTTCGTCGGATACTGGCCGCGAGATGGCTAGCCAACCGATTAGCTCGCTGAAAGGAGGCGGTTCATGTCTGAACGCCTTACGTACACAGTAGGTGAAGCCGCCAAGGCCATCGGCGTGTCGCGAGGCTTGGCATATGAACTGGTGAGGCGGGGCGAGCTCCGGACTGTACATGTCGGTCGCCGAGTCCTTGTCCCTCGAGATGCCGTACGTGACTTCCTGGGACTGAGCCAAGAGCAAGCAGCGCCGTCACCGAGGGGGACACTGGAAAACGGGCCTGCCGAGGTGACATACCTGGTTACGATTCGACGCGTCCGTGGCGGTGACGCACTGAATACGCCTTCTGTATTGCCTGCCTCCCTGTGAGCTGCTGGCCAACGGCATCGTGGGCTCGTGGTGGCGCAGCGCTGGACTCAGCCGAAATTGTGCGTCGGCGGCGCCGTGAGAGAGCAGGGAACCCGTAGCAGCGAGAAGCCCTGCGCTATCACGTTCGTGGTTCCGTCCCGCCGCTGCAGTTCGCCCCGCACCAGCACGAAGGGCTCGGCCCGCACCAGGCTGCGGTAGCGCTCATAGAGCTGCGGATTCACCACCACGTTAGCCATCCCGAACTCGTCCTCCAGCAGCATGAAGACGAAGCCCTTGGCCGTCATCGGCCGTTGACGGCAGACCACCAGCCCTGCCACCTCCACCTGCGTGCCGTCGGGCAGCCGCTCTAGGTGGCCAGTCGAGACGATCCCCTCGTGCAGACGAGGCCGCATGAGGCCCATCGGGTGGTAGTCGGGCGAAAGGGCGAGGATGCTGTAGTCGGCGGCCATGCGCTCCCAGTCGGTCATCTCGGGCAGAGCCACCATGTCTTGCGCGACGGGCAGAGGTAGGGCGAGCTGGCTGTTGGACGGGCGATAGAGCAGGCCCAACTGCCACTGCAGTTCCCGTCGGTTCAGGCCGAACTGATCGAAGGCGCCCACCTAGATCAGGTTTTCGATGGGCTCGCGCTTCAGGCTCACCCGCCGCACGAAGTCGGAAAGTGATCGGTAGGGCCCGTTCCGCTGTCGTTCCTCCTCCAGCGCCCTCGCCGCCGCTTGGCCGATGCCCTGCACGTAGGCGAAGCCGATACGGACCGCCCCGTCCTCCACCATGCACCTGGCGCCGCTGCAGTTCACATCCGGCGAGAGAACCTCGATGCCGTGGCGCTGAGCGTCCTTGATCAGCACGTGAGGTGGGTAGAAGCCCATCGGCTGAGCGTTGAGCAGAGCGCAGTAGAACTCGGCTGGGTAGTACTTCTTGAGCCAGGCCGACTGATAGGCGAGGAGGGCAAAAGCGGCGGCGTGGCTCTTGGGGAAGCCAAACTCGGCGAAGCCCAGGAGCTTATTGAAGACGATACGGGCCGTCTTCTCGTCCACCCCGTTCTCCAGGGCGCCGATGCGGAACTGGTGCCACAAGCTTTCCATGGCCTCCCGCGAGCGCTTGAGGCTCATAGCCCGCCGCAGCGCCTCGGCCTGGCCGGCGGTGAAGCCCGCCAGGGCCATAGATACCTGAAGCATCTGCTCCTGAAAGAGGATGACCCCCAGCGTCTCTTCCAGCACTGGCTCCAGGCTGGGGTGATCGTAGGTCAGCGGCTCGCGGCCCTGGCGGCGCTGAGCGTAGGGGTTCACCGCCTTGCCCACGATGGGCCCCGGCCGCACGATGGCCACCTCCACCGTCAGGTCCTCGATGGAACGAGGTTGAGTGCGAGGGAGCATCTGTATCTGGGCCCGGCTCTCCACCTGGAAGACGCCCACCGTGTCGCCAGCGCAGATCATGTCGTAGACGGCGGGGTCGGTGAAGTCGATGCGGCTCAGGTCCACGTAGCGCCCGTGCTGCTCAGCGATGAGCTCCACGCACTCCTCCACCAGCGATAGCATCCCCAGGGCCAGGAAGTCGATCTTGATGAACCCTGCGTCGTCCACCGAGTCCTTGTCCCACTGGCAGAGCACGCGCCCGGGCATGGCCGCCGGCATCAGCGGCACCAGCTCCACCAGCGGCCGCGAGGAGATGATCATCCCGCCGACGTGCTGCGATACGTGGCGGGGGAAGCCGTCGATCTGACGGGCCAGGGCCACCAGGTCGCGCCAGAGGGGAGCATTTACCTTGTCGCGGAACTCCGGCAGGCGGGCCATCTCTTCGGCCAGGTCGCAGGCGCGGCCGCCCTCGCAGCGCTTGGCCAGCTTGTCCAGTTCGGCCTCGGGCAGGCCCAGGGCCTTGCCAACATCACGGACGGCGCTTCGGACCTTATAGGTAGGGAAAGAGCATACCAGGGCGGCGTGGTCCGGGCCGGATTTGTCATACACTCGCAGAATGAGTTCCTCCCGGATCTCCCGCGGGAAGTCCAGGTCGATGTCCGGCACCGAGGTCATCTCCTCGTTGAGGAAGCGGCCCAGGAAGAGCTTGTGCTGAAGGGGGTCGATGTGCGAGAGGCCGATGAGGTAGCAGATGAGGGAGCCCACCGAAGAGCCGCGGCCTCGACCCGGCGGCAGGCCAGCCCGAGCGCGGGCGGAGTCCTTGCCCCGCACCTCCTCCGCCACCTGGCGGCCCAGATCCAGCAGGTCGCGGTAGATGAGGAAGAAGCCCGATAGGCCGTGCTTGCGCACCAGGACCAGCTCCTCCTGCAGGCGGGCCTCCACCTCCGGCGTGATGCGGCCGTCCTTTCGACGGCGTCCCAGTAGTACCGGGCACACAACGCGCAAGCTACTCCGCGAAACCTAGATTGAGGCGGTCTATTGACATCCCCTCTGTTCAGGGTTATGTTACAACTCTCACTGACAGAGACGGGTGTGGCGGATGAAGACGATACGCATTCTCGGCCTTGCCGTTGCGGTTGCGGCGGTGGTGCCCCTCGTGCCGACGTCGGATGCTTCGGCGCAGGCCGTGGCCGGGGCCTATTACGCCGGGGACATCACCGGCTGTGGTGAGCCGCCCTGCGGCACCGTGAACTTCACAGTGTCTGGGGATGGATCGCTGGTCCAGGGGTTCACGGCTTCCGACGTACCTGGTGCAGGTTGCCAATTCTACGGTCCACAGCCGTACCCCTTCGATCTTGACATCGTGGGCGATAGCTTCGGGCCGGGTACGCTGGACTGGTTCATAGTGAGCGGCTCTTTTCCCAGCGAAGGCAGTGCGCAGGGGACCCTTAGATTGGCGATGGGCGAGCCGTTGTGCGACACGGGCGTCTTGGACTGGACGGCCACGATCATGCCCCCTGCCGTTGGCGGCATAGCGGAGCCCTTGGATGTCTCTGATTCGTCAGCGCCCAACTACCTAGCTCTGGCCGGACTCGCGGCTGCGGCGCTGGTCACCCTCACCGCAGGGGCGTGGTATGCCAGGAGGCGGTGGCTGGGGTAGGGCAGGTCAACATGAAAGGTCGGCTCCTCATCGAGACCCTGCTCGCCCGCCAGCGTCAGCTATCGTACCTCTGGGCTATACCCTACCGCTCTGTGAGCGACAAGAGCAAGCCTTCAGGTGCGCAGCAGGAACTGCTTACACAGATTCCGAAAGTTTCTGACGACCCACATTCTTTCGCGAGCCTATTGACAAAATCATGGTAAGGCGTAAACTGGCTGTGCTCGCACGGTTCGTGTGAGCAGGGGTGCGGCGGAATGCGCGGCAGTTTGAGGGCCCGCGGCAACTGGGAGTAGGTAGGGGTCGCTGGGGCGGGCGCTCGGCCTGGAAGAAGAGCTCAACGGCTGCGGCGATGCGGACGCACGCAAGGCTGGGGTGTTGTTCGCGGTTGTGGCGCTGCCCTTACCCTTTGCCGACGTTGGGTCGGGCTGCGCCGGCAGCTCCAGTAGTTGTGCCCCATTCGGTTGACGTGCCAAAGGGGGTGAGTGAGCATGAAGCGGCGCCTCCTACTCTCACTGGTACGCATCGCGCTTCTCCTCCTTGCCGCCGAAGTCCTGGCCCTCCAATCCCCGGCTGAGGCCCAAGGGGGAGCGGTCCGCGCCGACTCCGCAGCCTGCGCTGGCGTCCACACGAACGTCGACGGCGGTGCCGTGGTCAGCAGCGTCGATTCGGCGGGTCCCTCGCTCGCCAGCGACCAGGCCTTGCTGGCCGCCGAATGCTACTTCGCCGGCATCACTAGGTTCTTGTACGGCTGTGGTGCCGACGACCTCTACGTTCTGAGATACCTTTGCTACGACCCGGCCAAAGGGTGGTTCTACGTAAACTACGCGTACTGCGTGCCGGCGCCCCCGTGCTCGGACACGATGCAGACATCGACATCCCAGTGCAGAACTCACGAGTACGGGGGGTTGTTCGATGTACGATTCGATTGCTATGGCCGTGTCGTGTACTGCAACAACGTGCAAGACTACGTAACCATTAACTGGGTCGAACTCGCCATGCGCGTGACCAGTGCGACCGAGCCGCTCGACTGCCACGGCACAGAAATGGTAAGGCGTTCAGTGCAACACGGGGACATCTACGCGGTAAACAAAGCAACTCCATTCCCGCTGAACGTCGGCGACGGATGGCGCGGTTCGATAGTCTTCTGGGGCAACCAGACCTTCAAGAAATCCAACGGCGTCCACAGCCTGAACATCTACGACATGGCCCAGGTCGACTATCTTGTTGGAATACCCCCCGCGTTCTGGACCTGCGGCCAGAATGGTCTCGTCGTGCCGGCATGTTGGCATGAATGGGCCGCCGGATGGCAGATCGCTACGCCAAAGAACGAGACATCTTGGGCTGCGGCTCGAGTGGACCCCGCAGGGCTTTGTACGCTCTGGCCCTAGGTGCGCGGAGCTGCATCGCGAAGGAAGGAGCGCAGGTCATGGAGCAGACGAGCCGAAGGAAAAAGGTGTGGCTGCGCGGGAGTGCGACGGCGGCGGCTGTTGTTGCGGTCGTGGTGGCGGGCGTATTGTTCGCGTCGGGTGCGTTCGGGCGTTCGTCTCAGGTCTCGTTGGGCCAGGCGGAACTGCCGCCCGAACGGCATCTTGCCATTGGGGAATCCGAGACACACGGGAACGTGACTGTTACCCTGGTTGAGGCTTCCTTTTCGTCGTCCAACAGCGAGCTTGTGTTCGATATTGAGAACCATCTGCCCTCGGCCGGGAAGTCCTCGACGCCGTACTTCATGCTGCCGTCATACTCTGTGACTGCTCCGGACGCTTGGTATTCCGGTTTTGCCACTGAGGTGGAACCCTTGCTTGCGAGGCAAGGAATCGGTCCTCACACGACAAGAAACACCGTCACGCTGGGCCCGGTCGAAACGCCGGACAAGCCGGTTGTCTTCCACATCGGCACAGTCTCGGTTGAGCGCGAGCAGGGTGGGGAAGACGTGACAGGCCCGTGGCACTTCGAGTTCATTCCCGGCCTGGCGGCGGTAGACCCCATCGATTTCGATATCGCCGTGAATAAGAGCGTATGCGGGGACGGCCTATGCATAGACGTCGAGCGGATCCACTTCTCTACGCCCGGTGTGGAGGTGCGCTATCGCCTGGAGTCGAAGACGGAGGGCTTTCGCGGGGCTCCTGGTTATCCCGTCCGGATGATCTTCCCCGACGGAACCTGGGCTGGCGGTGCGGGTAGGACGGACCCCAACCAGCAAACGGGGCCGCAGATAGTGGCGTTCAAACCCCTGCCCGAGGGCGTGCGGAGCTTCAGGCTGGCTTTCGGACCCTATTTGGCAGACCTGCCGGGTCCTTTCCAGATCGCGGTTCCGGTTGCCGGCAAGCTGCCGCGTGCTGCCGGTGCGGTCCGAGAAGAGGTCACTCTAGACTACGGCAGGACGCTGGCCAGCGAGGATTTCGTGGTCAAGTCGTTGTCGCTCGATCAGGAAGGGTTTGAGCTGGCGTTGGAGAACGTCAACCGAGGAGCGAGGTCGATAGTCCACAACGCGTGGGGCCCGATCGAACTGTCTGATGATAGGGGGAATACCTATAGACCGGCCGAGCTGAGCTGGGCATTCGGTGAAGATGCCCTGGGCTCTGTCGTGGGTCAGAGTACCGTACTCAGGTTCCGGGGTGCGCTCGATCCCCAGGCACAGGTTCTGCGCCTTACCCTGGACAGGTTGGGCAAGCTTCTGTACGGGCCCTGGGAGTTCGACGTAGCGGTTCCAGAGGGCGAGCTAACAATCCCTTGAGTTGTCGTGCCGGGCGGCGAATCAGGCGCCCCCAACTCTGTCGTAGTGGTGCCGGTGTAGAACAGCAACGAATCGCTGCTGGCATGCGCGGCGCAAGACCAGGGCGGACTAGGGAGCGAGTCAATCGTGAAATCATCGAATAGCCGGTTCGTCTCCAGTATCTTGGCGCTTCTCGTCCTTCCCTCATTTCTGCTTCTCGTGATCTCAGCCTGTGGCGGCGAAGAGGAAGCGCCGCGGGGTGGCGGATCGATCGCGTTCACGTCGTGGCGCCATCGCAATGCCGATATTTGCGTGATGAACGCGGATGGCAGCGACCAGAGATGCCTCACTGACAATGCTGACAATCCAAATGACGATGGGGAGCCTACGTGGTCCCCCGACGGTTCCAGGATTGCCTTCGTGTCGAACCGTAGCCTGACAGCCCCCACTGGGATCTACGTGATGAACGCCGACGGCACAGATCAAAGCCGGATAACGGCGGAGCAGTCGTCAGCCTCCGCTCCCGCTTGGTCCCCCGACGGCTCCAGAATTGCCTTCGAGTCTAACGGCGATATCTACGTCATTAGCGCCGATGGCAGGGACGAGAGACAGCTGACGCTGACGACTGATCGGGGGGCGAATACCTCGCCCGCGTGGTCGCCGGATGGTCTGAGGATCGCTTTTCAGTCCAGCCGCGACGGCAACTACGAGATCTATGTGATGAAAGCCGACGGGACGGAGCAGGCCAATGTGACCAACCACCTGGGGGAGGACACTGAGCCCTCCTGGTCGCCGGACGGGACCCGGATGGCCTTTGTGTCCGATCGTGATGGCAACCTGGAAATCTACGTCATGAATGCCGATGGCAGCGGCCAGACTAACCTCACCAGGAACCCGGCGCGTGACAGCTCCCCTATCTGGTCGCCCGACGGGTCGTCGATCGCATTCGCGTCGGATCGGGATGGAAACGCGGAGATCTACGTCATGAATGCCGACGGCAGCGGCCAGACCAATCTCACTAAGAACTCAGCACATGACGCGTTGCCGGCTTGGTCCCCAGCTGCCGCTGGGTCCACTGAGTGAGGCACGCGGCGGTTTTCAGAGTAGGCAGGGGCGCTCAGGGCCTATCGCCCGTGTATTGCCAACGAACGCGCCTCTGCAAGGGTTTTCTAGGGAGCCTCGCGCCGCGTCGAGCAGGGTAACGCAATCAGCCACCTTGAAGCTAACGCCCTGGAAGCGCCGGATCTTCTGGCCGAAGGCCTTGCGCTGGTCGCTGTAACGACCCGCAATCTCTAAGGCCGCCCGGGCACCCCCTAGGGCGCCAGCCGCGCTGGTCATCCGCTCTGGGATCATCATCTGGCTAAAGACCAAGGCTCCGCCGTGCTCTGGCCCAATGAGGTTCTCAGCCGGCACTCGGGTGTCCCGGAAATAGACCCGGTCGGTACCCCCGCTGCGCATGCCCAGGAGGCCCTAGACATGCTGGGCCTCCACGTCCGGGCCACGCTCTACGATGAAGACGCTGAGAGACTCGTGGGAGGGAGCATCCTCCCGCGACCGAGCGTACACCAGGAAATGAGGGAGCCAGACGCAGGCTGCTCGCACGTTGCTGCTCCTCGGGCAAGAACATACTGCCGAGATTATGGTAAACGAACAGGCGTTCTACTGTCAAGATGGGGAAGTCATACCGTCGTCTCACACGATGAAGTCATAGTGTGCGGCCATTCTAGAAGAGAGCGGGCCTCGAAGTCCTTGCACGCGAAGTTGTGCGCTCCCACCCCATCGCCACCATGGACCACAGGACGGCGTTGGGTGCTAGGGCCAGGGCGTACACCGGAGCCAGGCTGTAACGTCGCGGACCCTAGGCGCTTGGTCTGCTAGACATGGGCAGCTAGTGTCAAGGATGTTTCTTCCAGCAATACGCTGGGATTTCATATGGATGAATGGTGGGACTGTTCATGGGGTTTATGGTCAGATACGCCTTCAATGAATCGTCAACATAGATCGCTGGTGGCGTGGCAGTCAACTCGCTAAACGCGCTCTTTGAAGAGAACTCGCTTCCGTACTGGCCGAACTCATTCCAGATGCTCGTCGAAGAAAACGGACTCCCGTATTTGCCGAACTCATTCAGAATTGAGTCTGAAGCAAAGGTGTTGCATGACAACTGACCCAAATACTGTCCATCGTGAGCCCAGATAGTGGCTCCGGCAAGAACCAACGCTTCAACTGCAGCATCTGGGGAAATCACTAGTCCAGAGTCCGGACATGGCGTTGGGGTCGGGCATTGAGTTGGCGTTGGGCATGGGGTGCATTCGCCTGCGGGACATACGTCCTCAGGTTGCGTGACTAGCTCCAGCATCACAGGTTTGGTAAAGAGCATCAGGTAAGACTGACCAAAGGTCATCGTCGTAAGGTTGCTAACCTCTGCCCTTCCAGGAATGTAGCGCTTCCAACCGCCGGTGTCGGGGTCAAGGTAATAGACGGCACCCACAGAGCCAGCGATGGATGAAAGCGCGCCATCAATGGGCATTGTGTCGTCCAGCCAGGGAACAGTGGCCCAGCCAGGCTGGTATGTCTTCACCTCCAGGGATGAGCTGCCGCTGCTGGCGTGACCCGCCCAGAAGGCGGATGCTCCCATGCCAACGATGAGCGCCACAATCAAAAAGGCCAAGGCGAACTTGGTCCTTCCCATAGCATCTACCTCTGTCGCTGGTGTCCCCTTGCTTCCTCGCAATACTCAAGCTGCTGTGGCCAGTATGACGTCCCTAATCCTACTCGCAGCCGTGACACCAGGCAAGGGAAGAAGCTACGGCCACCACGAACGCCACGATGGAGGCATAGTGTGC
>CAZXAF010000002.1:0-29518 GCA_964638905.1 uncultured Dehalococcoidia bacterium | reverse complement strand
CCAGGAGCGCGCGCAGGCGAGCCCCGTACAGCGGGTCGGGCCCCATTTCAGCGGCGGTCTGGTCGACGGCATCTGCCACGGGCAGCCCCTCGACCAGAAGCTTCTCCAGCAGGCGCAGGGTGCCCGCATCGCTGTGGCTGGCGGAGACGGAGCGGGTCCAGCTGACGAAGGCGCTGGCTCCCTTGTCCAGGAAGGCCTGAGCGGTCCGCTCGGAGCGTAGGCCATCGCAGCCCATCATCACGATCAGCGTGTCGTCGAAGCTGCCCCGCATGCTGTAGAGGATGAAATCGGGCGCTATGCCGAACAGGGGGGAAGCGCCTTCGTAGTACTCGGCCTTCCCCAGGCGCCCGAGCGGCTCGTCGGGGTACTTGTCGCGACTATAGGGCTCGCCGGTGAACAGGCTGACGTAGTCCCGCTTGGTTTTCTCTCCGGTGCTGATGTCCGTTTCTTCCGCCATGCCGGAGTGAACGCGGAGGATGAGCAGGTCGTAGTCGTGGGTGGGCAGATCGCGATAGAAGTCCACCGTCACCTCCTCGCCCGCGTAGTAGTCCACGCTGTACCCGGCCTGCTCCAGGATGTCGGTGGCGGAGGCGGCGAAGTCGGGGTTGGGCTGAGTGAGACTGAGCTGATCGACAATAGCGGCGGCCCTGTCGCCGCTCTCAGGGCCGCCGCTGACCACGCCGCTGAGGAGGAGTCCAGCAGCGAGGGACATAGAGAGAATAGCTAAAACAACCAGGACGACCGCCGCCTTGAGCAGGCGACCGCCCTTCCTCTGATGCAGTTCCTCCTTCTTCTGAGAGCGCTTCTTCCGGCTACGACGGCTCATATCGGAGCCAGCATAGCACAGGCGCCCCTACCGCAACCACCTCTTCGACAAGCTCAGGACAGGCTTCTCCTTGCGAACCAGCCGCCAACCCCCGCGCGTCCTGCGCCTATCTGGGGCCGGTATGTCGCGCATCGAAGTAGACTTATTTTACATATCCGTATAAATTTGTCAAGACATCGGAAGGGCAATTTTCGAGGAATTTGTCGGGAGATTCGTGCACGTAGAGAACTCGTGCGGAGTTAGGAAGGCGCTGAGCCCAGGCGGGCGCGTATCTCCGCCTCGTCCAGGCCGTCCACGGACACCACCTTCTGCCGAGAGGTTTCCCCGCGCACGATGCGCAGCCGTCGTCGCTCTATCCCCAGGGCGGCGGCCAGCAGGCGCAGGACCGCCTCGTTGGCCTTGCCCCGCTGGGGCGGGGCAGCGACGCGAAGGCGCAGCACGTCTCCCTGCCAGCCCACGACGGCGTCGCGGCTGGCTCCAGGGGTCACCCGCAGGGTAATGGATGCCATTGCTCCGTCTGCTATCCGATGACGTACCGGCGGAAGAACTGGACCACCGTCTCCGCCAGCTCCATCTCGTAGCCCCACCAGAAATGGTCGGCGCCGCGAATGATGGTCGTCTGGCAGTGCGGCCCTATCGCCGCCGCCAGGGCGGGCAGGCTGTCGGCGGGGGAGAACTCGTCGCGGTCGCCCGATATGAGGAGGGTGGGACAGCGAATGGTCAGTCCTGCGATGTCCTGGCCGAAGGAGGGGAGGGAAATGGCGACCGCTGCTGCCAGCCGCTCGTCGGCCGCCGTCAGGGCGACAGTCGCTCCGAAGGAGTAGCCGATGATGCCCACTCTGCCTTCGTTCACCTCGGGCAACTGGCGCAGGTAGGCGAGGGCAGCGGCGGCGTCGGCCCGTTCGCCCTGGCCGTCGGCATACTTCCCCTCGCTGCGTCCGACGCCGCGGAAGTTGAAGCGCAGGGCGGCGATGCCGGCCTCGACCAGGGCCTGGCAGACGGCAGCGACCACGTTGTTGTTCATGTCGCCACCGTACAGGGGATGGGGATGGCAAACGGCAGCGGCAGGGAAGGGACGGGAGGCAGGCTGGTGGAGGACGCCTTCCAGGGTCAGGCCCTCGCTGGTGAGGGTGACCGGACTGGTGGATGTTTGCTGCAAGTGCTGGCTCTCCTCCTGTCAGACGGGCAGCGAGTGAAAGGCTCGCTGGACAACCTCCGGCAGGGCCGGGTGCACGTAGATGGCTTCGCTGATCGCCTCCGTGGTCAGGCGCATCCTCACGGCGTTGGCGACTTCCTGGATCAGGATGGACGCCTCGCTGCCGATGATATGGCAGCCCAGGATCTCTCCCGTCTCCCGCTGGGCGACGACCTTCACGAAGCCGTCCCTGTCCTCGATGGAGAAGCCGTAGGCGGTGTCGTAGTACCTGTAGGTGCCGGCGACATAAGGCAGGCCCTGCTCTCGCGCCTGGCGCTCCGTCAGGCCAACGCTGGCTACCTGCGGCGAGGCGAAGATGGCGTGGGGCATGGCGTGATAGTCGACGGGCACCTTGTTCGCAGGGTTGAGGACGTTTCGGGCCACGTGATCGGCCTCCAGGTTGGCGCTGTGTTTCAGCAGGTAACGCCCCACGATGTCGCCCAGCGCCCAGATACCCGGAACGTCCGTCTCCAGGTACTCGTCGACCTTGATGAACCCCCGGTCGTCCACCGTCACTCCCGTCTGCGTCACGTCCAGCAGATCGGTGTTCGGCACTCGACCCACCGCCAGGAGGAGAGCGTCGGTGATCAGCGTTCGCTGCGCACCGTCGGATGCCAGCTCCAGCGCGATCGCCTCGCCGTCGCGATACGCGCGCCTGACGACGGTGTTGAGCAGCATGGTGAACCGCCGCTGATAGACCTCGGTGAACAGGGCGGAGACGTCGTCGTCTTCCAGCCGGAGTAGGCGCGGGCCGCGGTGGACGATGGTTACCTCGGTTCCCAGGGCGCCGAAGAAATGGGCCAGCTCGGCGGCGATGTACCCTCCGCCGACGATGACCAGCCTTCGCGGCTGCTTCGGCAGGCGGAGTGCTTCGTCGGAGGTTATGAAGGGAACATCGGTCAGGCCGTCGATGTCCGGCAGCCGCGGCCGCGTCCCGGCGGCGATCACGATCGTCTCCGCCGTGATGCGCTCGCCGCCCACCGCCAGGGCCTTACGTCCCACAAACCGGCCGGTGTCCTTGAACACAGTGACCTTGGGATGCTGGCGGGCCTCTTCTTCTATGGCCTGAGCATCGGGGTCGATCGCGTCGACCACGCGCTTCACGATGAAGCCCCAGTCCACGCCGGACACTTGAGCGCTGATCCCGAACAGCTCTGCCCGCCGGATCGTCTCCATGACGTCGGCGCTGTGGATCAGCATCTTGGAGGGGATACAGCCGCGGTTCAGGCAGGTGCCGCCGAATGGCCCATGCTCCACCACGGCGACCGACAGCCCACGGTCGGCCGCTTCCGATGAGACCGTCAGGCCGGAGCCCGAACCGATGACTATCAGGTCGAACGACTGCATGGCACGATCACTTACCCGCATATTACATCATACGGCCGTCTGCTCCGTCCCCGTCAGACCATCATCGGAACTCCGCGGAAGGATGAAGACGAGCGCTAGGCCGATGCCGTGCGCAACCGGTCACGCAATTCCGCTAGCACTTCGCTCTGGACCTGCGAGCGGTTGGCTTCGGTCAGCAATATGACCTCCGCTTCGGGACGCGCCTTGACAGCGTCTGCCCAGGGATGAGGGGCCAGCATGATCGTCCCCAGTATGGGCTTCCCGCTCTCCAGAGCCGATAGCACCGCCTGGCGGAATCGGTTCGAGAACAGCTCCATCTTGCCGATCTCGTCGATGACCACCAGGGCGGCTTCTGCCGTGGCCCGCTCGATGGCTGGCACGCCCACCTCGTCGATGGCCTCCAGGTCCACTCCGTACCTGCTTACCCTCCGACGGCTGGGGATGTGCACGCTGGCCATCGTGGCGGTCTGACCGTCCAGGGTGATGAGAGCGAAGCCTTCACGCCGACCACCGCGGCGGATCTCCTCGGTGTAGAAGCCGCCGGCGGGCACGCCCAGGTCCTCCACCAGGCGTCGGATGAGGGTGGTCTTGCCGCAGCCGGGGCGGCCGGTCAGGAGGAAGGCGGTCTTGCTACGATGCATAGCCTGGTGGGCGAACAACCCGGCGGCTCACCCTGCGCTGGCGCTCTGGCCGGACCGCCACACCCTCTCGAAGGCGCGATAGGCCGGCTCGTCGTAGAGGACGAAGACGACCCGCTCCAGGCTGGTGCCGCCGGCGCTGTGCTTGTGCACGACGTCTAGCATGATGCGGGCGCACTCTTCGAGGGAGAAGCCGCCGACGCCCGTGCCCAGGGCGGGGAAGGCGATGCTCTTCAGCGCCAGCTCATCGGCCCGCCGCAGGCTGTTCTCGGTGGCCTGGCGGATCTTGTCGGCGTCGGTGCGCAGGTCCTGGCCCATTACCGCCGCGTGGATGACGTAGCGCGCTTTCAATCGACCGGCGCCGGTGACGGCGGCCTCGCCGATGGTGATCGGCCCCTTGGATACGGCCTCCTCCTCGATCCCCCTGCCGCCGGCGCGCTTGATCGCCCCCGCCACGCCAGCGCCCATCCACAGGCGATTGTTGGCGGCGTTGACGATGGCGTCGACGTCCTGCTGGGCGATGTCTCCGCGAGCAAGGCTGATCTCCATGGCGTACCTCCACCGGACACGATGGGCCTTGAGCCGACGGCATGAGTATAGAGCAGCCCTCAGTGATGTCAAGGTGGGCTGGAAGCTAGGGGGAGACGAGGAACAGAGTGCCCCAGATGGGAGATGAGAATGCTGGACGACGCGCTATCGCGCACGAGGGCCAATGGGGACAAAAAGAAGCGCCCCCAAGGGACCTTTTTTCTTCATCCGCCCTCCGGCTTGCCGCCGAGCCGTCTACTTTCGCTTCCGGTTCGCCGGCTTTCCCTCGGGTGGGCTCCGCTACTCAGCCCCTCGGGAGCATTTCTTATTATCTCTCAAATCGCGTAAGATGTCAAGGAGGAGGGCGCCGTCTGAGACAGCGTGAAGCAGAGTCTTATGGCGATTGGCTGCCCTATGCGCCCTCTATCTCCCAGAAAACCGAATTTGCGGCTCTAGAACCTACGACAGCAGCTCTTGTTTCAGTACGCCGACGAAGGGAAGGTTGCGATAGCGCTGGCGGTAGTCCAGCCCGTATCCCACTACGAACTCGTCGGGGACCTCGAAGCCAACATAATCCAGGTGTACGTCCACCAGGCGGCGTGCTCGCTTGTCCAGCAGAGCGCACACCTTGAGCGAGGCCGGCCGCTGCGACCGAAGGCGCTCTACGACGCGGTTGAGGGTCATGCCGGTGTCCACGATGTCCTCCACCAACAGGACGTGCTCCTTGGCTATGTGCAGGTCGAGGTCTTTGACGATCTTCACCGCTCCAGCACTGTCTCCCTCGTATGAGGAGATGGCCATGAAGTCCACCGATACGGGCAGGGAGATGTGGCGTAGCAGGTCGGCCATGAAGAAGAAGACGCCCTTGAGAACGCCCACCGCCACCGGCGACTTGCCACTGTAATCGCGGGAGATGCGAGCGCCCAGCTCGCCCACGCGTCGCTGGATCTGGCCGGCGCTGAGCAAAACGCGGTCGATGTCCGGCAGCTTCTTGGCGTCGGGCGGCCCGTAGCCGTACTTGGCCACCAGGCGCAGGTAGTCCTTCTTGTTCAGCAGCTTGACGTTGATTTCGGGGTAGAGCTGGCGCAACAGGCGCACCTTGCGGTTCTTCTCGGTGGCCAGCTTCTGTTTGAGGGTAGTGATCTCTACGTAGAGATTGAGGTCAGGTAGGAAGAAGTCAGGGGTGAACGCCTCCAGGATGCGGTCGTCCTCCCAGCGCAGAGGGAAGGAGCGGGGCTCGTACAGCCAGGAGATGCCGTAGAAGTCGAGGATGCGGGCGAACTCGGCCTCGCTATCGTGGGCGAATTGCACCCGCTCGGTTCTGGCAGAGGCCTCCGGCAGCACGGGCTTGGCCGCCGTCGCTGAGCGCCCTGTTGACGAACGTTTGGCCATCCCAACTGCATTTTAACTCTTTTAGAAGCTATGTTCCACCGGGAGCCCTTGCATGCGTATTCGATGCTTGATAGGGGCCGCCGAGTCGTATATTATCACTTTATGGTACGAGGCTTGCCTCAACGGTATCGAGGTATGTTGCGGGGTCTGCGGCAAAGGGGGCTGCTGGTGGTGGCCCAGGACGCCGTTGGATAACTTGGGCATCCGCTGATGTATCCGTCAGGCCAACCGGCGGGAGGGGTCACCATGCAGGAAAAGTTCCGTACTATCCACTACGGCATTGGTGCCATCGGGAGCGAGGTCCTCAAGGTAGCGCTGCAACGGCAGGATATCCAGGTGGTGGGCGCCATCGATACCCATCCGGCCAAGGCTGGCCGGGAGCTGGGGGAAGTCCTGGGCCTTGGCCGCAACCTGGGCATCACCGTCAGCTATGACGCCGAGTCCCTCCTGCGGGAGATATCGGCGGACGTGGTGGTGCAGGCGACCAACTCCCACCTAATGTCAGCCTATCCTCAACTGGCGCAGGCGGTGGCTGGCGAAAAGAATGTTATCTCTAGCTGTGAGGAGCTGTCCTATCCCTGGGTCGGCCAGGGCGAGCTGGCTCGCAAGCTGGACAGGCGAGCGAAGGAAATCGGCGTTACCGTTTTGGGGGCGGGCGTCAACCCCGGCTTCGTGATGGATATCCTGCCTCTGGTGCTCACCAGCCCCTGCCAGGAGGTGCGGTCTATGACCATCACCCGGGTGGTGGACACATCGACGCGGCGGCTGCAGCTCCAGATAAAGACAGGTACGGGGCTCTCGCCCACGGAATTCCGCTTTCGAGTCTCCGACGGGTCGATAGGCCACGTCGGTATCAAAGAATCGCTGTTTATGATCGCCGAGACGATGGGCTGGCAGCTCGACGAGGTGAAGGAGTCCATAGAGCCGGTGCTGGCCAACCGGCGCTGGGAGACAGACGCCTTCATTGTGGAGAAGGGGCGCGTGGCTGGAATGCGTCAGACGGCGGTGGCCACGGCCGGCAACCGGGAGGTGATTCGCCTCGAGCTCCAGATGTCGCTGGGTGCTGAGCAGCCGCGCGATTCGATAGTCATCGATGGCAAGCCTCCCATCAATCTAACCATTGCCGGAGGCATTCAGGGCGACCAGGCCACGGCAGCGATAATGGTGAACCTGATCCCGGCGGTGGTGAGGGCCCGCCCTGGCTTGCTGACCATGCGCGATCTTCCATTCATCCCCTGGTGGAGCGCTCGTGGCTGGTGGAAGGAGGTCCCCGGTGACGAGCACCTCAGAGTCCTATAGCGACCTCCATCCCCAATCGGCCCAACTCTACCAGCGGGCCCTCAAGGTGTTTCCCAGCGGGGTCACTCACGATGTTCGCTTTCTGGTGCCTTTCCCTTTGTACGTTCAACGAGCGCAGGGCTGCCGCAAGTGGGACGTGGATGGCAACGAGATCATCGACTACGTCATGGGCCATGGGGCCCTCATGCTGGGACACAGCCATCCGCTGCTGGTGGAGGCGGTGAATAGCCAGATCGCGAAGGGCACCCACTACGGCGCCTGCCACGAGCTGGAACTGGCCTGGGGGAGCTGGGTGCAGCGTCTTGTCCCCTCGGCGGAGCGAGTGCGCTTCACCAACTCCGGCACGGAAGCCACCCTCATGGCCATTCGGCTGGCGCGGGCCTACACCGGCCGCGATAAGATCCTGAGATTCAGCTATCACTTCCACGGCTGGCACGACAACATCGTGGGCGCCCGCTACGGTGAGTCAGAGGCACCGCGGGCCGCCGGTGTGCCAGCGGCTACCATGGCCAATCAGGTGACCGTTCCCCATAACGATATCGCTCTGGTGGAGCGCACGCTGGCCGAGGATCGCAACATTGCCGCCATCATCATCGAGCCGAGCGGCGCCTCGTGGGGCACCCTGCCCCTGGTCAGCGGCTTCCTGGCCGAGCTGCGAGAGGTCAGCCAGCGCCACGATGTCTTGCTCATTTTCGATGAGGTAGTGACGGGCTTCCGCCTCTCGCCGGGGGGTGCCCAGAAGCTTTACGGCGTCACGCCTGACCTTACCTGCCTGGCCAAGATCCTGGGAGGCGGCCTGCCCGGCGGGGCGGTGGCCGGCCGCCACGATATTCTATCCCTCATCGAGTTCAGCCAGGACATGGACTGGAATGTCTCCCGCCGGGTCTTCCATCCCGGCACGTTCAATGCCAACCCTCTATCGGCGGCCGCGGGGGTTGCCATGCTCTCCCACATAGCCGACGGCGAGCCGCAGGCTCACGCCGACGCCATGGCCCGACGACTGGTGCCGGCGATGAACCAGGCGCTGGCGAGGAGGGAGATTCCCGGTTGCGTCTATGGCCTCTCCTCCCTGTTCCACATCGTGCTGGGCAAGGATTGCCCCCGGCCCAGGGACGGAATCGGGTGGCCCTGGGCCGCCGCCAATGGCGCTCCGCCTCCCCGCACGGACCTGCCCGTAGCGCTGACCCTCAAACAGGGTTGTCTCAATAACGGCGTCGACCTCATGGGCTTCGACGGCGGAATCATCTCCGCCGTCCACCAGCCGGCGGACATCGACGCCACCATCGAGGCTTTCGACAAGACCCTGGCGCAGATGCAGGAGGAAGGCGTTCTTTAGCCGAGCGCTGTGACTTCCGCCGAACGCCGCATCGTCGCCTACACCTCCGCTGCTCATGGTCTCATCCACGTCTTGGAGTGGACCTACGCTGTTCTGCTGATAAAGATCGGCGACGAGTTCGGCCTAGGCTTCTTCCTCCTCGGTGCTCTGGGCAACGTTTTTGCCTACGCCTTCGGCTTTGGCGCCCTGCCCTCCGGCGTGCTGACCGACCGTCTTGGCTCGCAGCGGGTTCTCTACATTTGTCTCCTCGGCAGCGGCCTCAGCGCCGTGCTTGTGGGCCTCTCTCAGACATCGCTCATGCTGGGTATCGCCCTGGCCCTGATGGGTCTGATGATGGGGCTCTACCATCCGGCGGGAGTCACCCTCATCGCTCACAGGGTTCGCCAACGGGGGATGGCTCTCGGTTTGCACGGCGTCTTCGGCAACCTGGGCGTGGCGATCACGCCCCTGCTGGCAGGCGGCTTGGCCTTCGCCTTTGGCTGGCGCTGGGCCTACTTCTTTCTGGCCGCTGTGACCATCGCTCTGGGGCTCTTCCTGCGGTCCGTCAGCCTGGGCAGCGACCCTGAGCAGGCAGACACGGCACCTGCGCCCGCTCAGGCCCCGCGGGCGGTCGGGAGTTCGCTTCTGCCCCTGATGCTGATCTACGTCATTTACGTGCTCAACGGCTTCGTCTACAGTGGCAGCCGCACGTTCCTGCCTACTCACATAAGGTCGGAAGGGAGCGAGGCCATCGGCGATTCCCTGGCCACGTTAGCCCTGCTCATGGGGGCCGTGGGGCAGTACATAGGCGGCTCTCTGTCTCAGCGCTTTCCCTTAGAGCGCCTGGCGCCTCTGATGGCGATGATGGTTGTGCCTTGCCTTATCGCCATGGGAGCCACAGGTGGGGCACCTCTGGTGGTGGCCTCCGGCGGCTTTGTCCTCTTCAGCTTTGGCGGCCAGCCCATATACAACGGCCTCATCGCCGAATATACGCCCAGCCATCTGCTGGGGCGTAGCTACGGGATTTCCTTTTTCGCCGCCTTTGGGCTGGCCTCGGTAGGCTCCACCTACGCTGGCTTCTTTGCCGGCAGATGGGATAACACGTCGGCGGTGTTCATCGCCCTTGCTCCCTTCGCTGCAATGGCATCTCTTCTGGGTGGCGGCCTGTGGCTCATCTGGCGGCGCCGGCCCAAGCTCCAGGAAGGGGCGCAGAGGCCGCCGTCGCCGGCGCCGTCGCTGTAATGAGGGCTTTCATGGCGTTTCCAGGCCAAATAGTGTTACATTATTGTGCCTTCGATCGTCTAATGGTCGATGGCACGAGTGGCGTACATGACAAGCAATAGTGAAGCTCAGCAGGCCGGCCTGGAGCGAGCCGACGTACGCCAGAAGGTGTTGCAGGCGGTCGGTTGCTTGCCGGAACGTCAGCGACGCCTCCTCCTCCTGCGCGAGTTGGAGGGATTGAGCTATGCCCAGATCGGGGAGGCGATGGGCATCTCCCCGAGCAAGGTGGGGAAGCTGCTCCATCGGGCACGCCTAAGGTTCCGGCAGGCCTACTCCAGGCAGATAGCGGGGAGAGAGACCAAGGAGAAATGT
Organism: uncultured Dehalococcoidia bacterium; assembly: GCA_964638905.1. GTDB lineage: Bacteria > Chloroflexota > Dehalococcoidia > SM23-28-2 > SM23-28-2 > SM23-28-2. Next base: position 19,385 of record CAZXAF010000002.1, on the reverse strand, counting down.
CGGCGCCTGGGGCATCTGCTTTCCGTCCTTCATGATGGCGAGCTGCTTGCCCCGGAGCAGCGGCAGGTAGTTGAACACCTGGCTGAATGCCCAGACTGCGGCAGGGTGCAGCAGAAGCTCGCTTCGACCTCCGAACTTCTGGCCACCCTGGTGCCCACACCGGCTCCGCCCGGGCTGGCCGACAGGATCCTGGCCCGAACGGCCACCAGCGGGATATCGTTTGCAGCCGGCGGCGGCACGATCTGGAAACTTCCGATCATGCTACTGGCCGGTGTCGGGTTCATCGGAGCTGTGGTAGCGGTGGTGGTCTTCCTATGGCAGGACTCGGATTCTTCCGGTTCGATGGTTCTGCCCCTGGTATCCAGCCCTACGCCCACTCCTACCCCCACAGCCACCGCCAGGCCCAGCCCGACGACATCACCTTCTGGACCGCCGGTTCTCACCCCAGCAGTAACGCCCATCCCTGAGGAAACGCTGACGCCCACGCCGAGCCCAACGGCGACTGCCTCGCCCACGCCCACGCCCACACCGATTCCAACCCCCACGCCTGTGGCCACCCCCACGCCCAGTCCCACCCCATCGCCCATCCCCAGTCCTACCCCACCGCCTACGCCTGTGCCTGGGCCGGGGGGCATCCAGGGCATGGTTACCTGCCAGGGGCAGGCGATAAGCGGCGCCCAGGTGACCGTCTCTGGCCCGTTTCCGCAGACGGGGCAGACCTGGTCGGGCCAGACAGGAGGGAACGGATCGTTCAGTACAGGACTCACCCTGGATGCCGGTTCATACATTGTTGACGTCTACGTTGTCGACGTCACTGACCGTCGCCCCAGCTATGCCAGCATGCCTGTGAGCGTGCCTGCCGACGGCTATGCGAGCCTGTCCGCTCAGTGCACCGCCTTGTTCCCAGGTAGCCACTAGGAGAGCAATTGCGCGGGGCCCGAATGGCGAGGAAGGCGAGCGGCGTAAGGGGCTAGCACGGAGCCGAGCCCGCGGCCCAGGTTGGCCGCGGGCTTCGGAGAGAGGCACGAGAACCGCCACCGAAGCCACCCTTCTCACGTGGCGCCCTGAACCAGCCACTCCTGTAACGCTTGTTATGCGGCCACGTCTCTTGTATCGAGACTCTCAGTTATTAGCGCGGGGCAGAGAGTTGCTTTGCTCTGCTTAATGCCTGAAGGCAGGAGGCTACAAGAGTGGAACTCTACGACGACGGCAATCAGGACGAGAGTTTGTTCCCCATCGGCGAGGATAACGAGGAAGCTGTTCCCTCTCCCCCACCCTGGCCGGACAACGTACCCGACAATCAGGGGGCTTGGCAGCAGACGGCAACGGTCGAGGACGGGCTGGGGATACCCTTCTTGCCTTCACAGCCGCGGACGCTGCCTGACACCGGTCTGTCGCTTGCCTTTCTCACCGACCTCGCCCTGAAGACCATCTACTACGCAGGAACTCCCTCGGCCACTCACTTGACCGAAAGAATGGCCCTGGCGCCTGCCATCGTGCAGCAAGTCTTAGCAGTGCTCACCGACGATCACCTTTGTGAAGTTACCAGCTCCAGCAACATAATGGCCGGCAACTACCGCTACCGTCTCACAGCGACGGGGATCAGCAGAGTCAAGGATGCCCTGGAGAGGTCTCGGTACGCTGGGCCGGCGCCGGTGACTATTGACCATTACATCGAAGTGATGGGGATCCAGCGCGGGCAGAGGCCGGAACTATCGAGGCAGACCATCGAGGAGGCCCTATCGGAGCTGGTGCTGGCTCCGCAGGTGGCCGACTCCCTGGCGCGAACCCTTCACTCCGGCCGTTGCGCTCTGCTGTATGGCCCCTCGGGCAACGGCAAGACGGTGCTTCTGGAGGCGCTTGCCCGCCATCTGGAGGGCCAGGTACTCGTTCCCTACGCCATATATGCTTATGGCCATATCATCCGTGTCTTCGACTCCACTGTGCACGTTCCCGTTCGGCAGAGAGGGAAGCTTGAACTGTCTACCCTGAGCTCCGAAGAGTCAGAGGATGCGTCCAAGCGCGACGATCGCTGGGTCGTCGTTCGCAGGCCAGCGGTGATAGTGGGCGGCGAGCTGGGGGAGGAGTCCCTGGAGCTGGCTTATGACCCGGTGTCCCGTTTCTACCAGTCGCCGTCTCATCTCAAGGCTCAGGGGGGCATGCTGGCGGTGGATGACTTCGGGCGTCAGCGGATCCGACCCGAGGACCTCCTCAGCCGATGGCTAACCCCTCTGGAGCGAGGCTGGTACAGCGTTACTTTCCACACTGGCGAAAAGGTCTCGGTGCCCTTTGACGTTCATCTCCTTTTTGCCACCAATCTCAAGGTAGAGCTCCTTCTCGATCAGCCCTTCCTGCGGCGAATCCTCTACAAGGTGGAGATCCCCAGTCCTGGCCCTGACGAGTTCAAGGAGATTCTGCGAAAGGCGTGTGAGGAGCGTTCTATAGAAGCCGTTGAGGAAACCATGGACTACGCCGTTCAGCGACTGTACGGGAACGCTGCCGATAGGCCGCGGGCCTCCTACGCCGGTGACATACTGGATATCATTGTGGAGAGCGCGAAGTACGACGAGGCCGAGCCTGCCCTCACCTCCGAAACGTTCGAAAAGGCCTATCGGCTATTCGTCCCGGGACGCGCAGAGAGCGCATCCGACATCGGATCCCTGAAGGGCTAGGGTCCGCCCCGCCTGCCTGGCGACTTCCTGAGGCCCAGGGCTGGCGCAATGGTCGCTGTTCCTGCTAGATGACGCGGCTGGGGTCGGCAGCCTCGTATCTCTTCAGCTTCTCCTCATCCAGTTCAATCCCTAGGCCCGGCTGCTGGGGAACCTTGATGTACCCCTCTTCGTCGATGCGGAAGGGTTCCGTGAGCATGAAGTCCCGCACTTCGGGCATCCAGTTGGGAGGGTCATAGGGGAACTCCAGATAGGGGCAGAGCCCCAGGGAGGCCGCGAAGTGGAGGTTGGCGGCAAAACCGATGCCGTTGGTCCAGGTGTGGGGAGTGAGCGTCTTGCCGTGGGCCTGCACCATGGAGGCTATCTGGCGACACTGGAAAAAGCCACCGGCGAAGGTGACATCCGGCTGGTAGACGTCGAAGCAGCCTTTCTCCAGGAAGATCCTGAACTCGTGCAGACCCTGGTTCAGTTCGGCGCCGGCGATGCGCAGGTTCGCCTGGCGGCGCAGTTCGGCCAGACCATCGTAGTCGTAGCAGTAGAGAGGCTCCTCAAGCCAGTAGACGCCGAGCTCCTCCATGGCCCTGGCCATCGATATGGCCGTGTGCAGGTCCCAGCGCTGAGGCGCTCGGTCGGGGGCAATGACCCAGCCGTAGTTGGCGTCCACCATTATATCCATGCTATCGCCCACTGCCTTGCGCACCGCCTCCAGCACTCGCAGGTCGTCCTTGGGGTTAGGGCGGTGGAAGCGTAGCTTCAGAGCGCGAAACCCCTCGTCGCGGAAGCGCTGGGCGTCCTCCACCCGCTGCTCGGGCGAGCGCAATTCGCCGGTGCTGGCGTAGGCCTTGACGCGCTCCTGGCCACCGCCCAGGAGCTTGTAGACAGGCTGGCCGGTGGCCTTGCCGATGAGGTCCCACAGCGCCACCTCCAGCGGCCAGGGGCGGCCGAGGAAGAAGGCGAAGCTGCGCATGTTCTGGACGTGCTGCTCGATGGCAAAGGGGTCCTGCCCCAGAAGGAACAGCCGGGCGACGTCCAAGCGGGCGGGCGCGCCACCAGCGCCGATGCCGGTTATTCCCTCATCCGTGTGGATGAGAGCGATGTGCGCGCGGTGTTGGACAGTAGGCATGGGCTGCCAGGTGGACACGAAGGGCCGTTCCAGAGGGTACTCGAAGGCCCGGATCTCGATGTCGGTGATCCTCATCGTTGCCTCCTTCAAGGGCCTGGGCCGACGATCACGCCCGCCGCTGCCAGCTCGGCCAGTTCCTCCTCCGAGAGGCCCAGCAGGGCGGAGAGCACTTCGTGGGTGTGCTGCCCCAACGCCGGCGGCGGCCCTTTGATACCGCCCGGCGTGCGTGAGAGCTTGACCGGCGTATCGGGAAGCTTCATGCGGCCAATGCGGGGGTGCTCCACCTCCACCAGCATGCGGCGGGCCACCACCTGGGGGTGCTCGGCGGCCTGGGCGATGTTATTCAGCATCCCGCAGGGCAGGCCGATGGCGTCGAATTCCCGCAGCCATTCGCCGGTGCTCTTCTGGCGCAGGGCCTCGTTGAGCATGGGCTCCAGCTCGGCGTGGTGCTCAGTGCGCAGGGGGCCGGTGTCGAAGCGAGGGTCGTCGATCAGATCGGTCCGGCCGATGGTGGCACAGAAGAGCTCCCACTGATTCTCCACTCCCCAGCTCAGGGCGAGGACTATCCAGCCGTCCTTGGTAGGAAAGGCCTGGAAGGGGGTGGCGATAGGATGGCGGGTGCCGATAGGCTTGGGCACCTCGCCGGTGGCGAAGTAACGCATGAAGGCGTTCTCCAGGATGGCGATCTGGCAGTCGAGCATGGCGATGTCCAGCATCTGGCCGCGGCCGCTCTTATCCCGCTCCCGCAGGGCGGCCAGCACACCGATGGCGGTGTACAGGCCAGCGGCGATGTCGCCCAGGGAAACGCCAGGGCGCACCGGCGGGCCGTCGGGCTCGCCGGTGATGCTCATGATGCCACCCATCCCCTGGACCACGACGTCCAGGGCCGGCCGGAGCCGCTCGGGCCCAGTCTGGCCGAAGCCGGAGGTGGAAGCATAGACGAGGCGCCGGTTGCGTTTCTGGAGGGTGTCGTAGTCCAGCCCCAGCTTGTCCATAGTGCCCGGCGTGAAGTTCTCCATGAGCACGTCGGACACCTCCGCCAGCCGCAGGAGGATGTCCTTGCCTCGTTTGGCCTTCAGGTCAAGGCAGATGCTCTTCTTGCCGCGATTGATGCTGAAGAAGTAGCCGCTTTCGCCTTTGATCATCGGGCCGGTGGTGCGGGCCACATCGCCGATGGGCGGCCGCTCCACCTTGATGACCTCCGCCCCCAGGTCGCAGAGGATCATGCTGGCGAAGGGCCCGGCCAGCACCCAGGTGAGGTCGAGGACTCTGATCCCTTCCAGGGGCCCCGGCATTTTCCTTTCCCCCTCTTCGCGCAGTGTGGATTGCACCGCGGATATGATAGCAGGGAAAGGGAAGTAACGCCCAGGTCTTGCCTCGGCTTGAAAGGGGCGGCGTATGAAGGTTAGATGGGCTCTTTGAAGCTGGTGAGCGCCCTGTGGCTAGGCCGGGGGCTCCCCCTCAGTGCTAAGGGTGAAACGCGGGCCAGCGGGTGTCTCCTGGCAATCGATGGTGGCCTCTCCCAGAAGATCACCTACGTCGGTCCCCACCAGCAGAACCTCGGTGTCGCCGCTCTGGACGACTTGGTCGTCCTCACGGCGCTCATCGAAGGCGAATTCGAAGCTATCGCCTCGATTCACTAGCCGCAGGACCTTGCTGGCGCTCTCTTCATGCCCTTCTTGGATGTCTTTCAGAAGCTGCGCGGCGCGCTCTGTCACTGTGACCATAGGCAAACTCCTTCCTGGGGCGTCATCCTCTTCGGCGTTTATTACCAGCGGGGACGGCTAGCCCTCTGCTTGGCGAAGCAATCGTCGCAGTAGACGGGCTTGTCCATCCTCGGTTCGAAGGGGACCTGGCAGGGAGCGCCGCAACCGCTGCACGTGGCATCGTGCATCACGCGCTCGCCGCCGCGGCTGCGGCCGTAGCCGCCGCCGCCACCACCGCCCCGCTCGGAGCGCCTGGCCTGACGGCAGGGTGCGCATCGCTTGGGGTCCTGATACCCTCTGGCAGCGTGGAATTCCTGGTCGGCTGCCGAAAACGTGAACTCAGCGCCGCAATCGACGCAAACTAGGGTCTTGTCCTCAAAGGCCACTCGATGACCTCCTTCGCTAGTCTCGGTTAAGCCTCGGTCATCGAGCGACTTTGCCTGTGGGCTTTGCCCTCGCGGGGTGCCGACGCCGGAACGTTAACCTGCATCTATCGTAGCATGAGCGCTGTCCCCTGGCAAGCTATTGGGCTGACTGGAGGCTAACCTAGCCCCTAGTGGTGGCGCGGCCCTCAGCCGGGGCGGACGTCGGGGTTGCCGTCGTCGCGTCTGGCTACTACCGCCGGCTGTACCCCCAGATGGCCGGCGAGCCTCTCGCCGACAGCGTTGAGGTCGGCCTTGCTGAAGCCCTGACCGTTGAGCTGCACCTTACCGTCGGGGCCGATGAGAAAGAGGGTGGGAGTGGCCGGCGGGTCGTAGGCGCAGGAAACTGCCCAGCCATCGGCCGGGTCGTCCACCAGCAGCGGGAAGCCGACGCCAAACCTCTGCGCGTAGCTGCGCGAGGCCTCCTGGTCGTCCTGGGAGATGACCCAGAGCTGCCAGCCTTGCCTTCCGTAGGCCTCCGTCAGGCGATTAAGATAGGGCATGGCCAAGTCACAGACCGGGCAACTGGTCTTGATGAAGACGGCCAGCAAGGGCCCACCCTTCAGGGCGGCGGATAGAGAGTACTGCTTGCCATCGATGCCGCTGAGGGCGAAATCGGGCGCCTGGGCGCCGACACTGAGCACAGCCATGTCGCTTCCTCCAGCGCTTCAATCGGTTGCCAGCTATTCTTGTTGACGCAGCGCGTGCATATAATGATAGTTGTCGCTGGCCATACCATAGAGCATCGACCCGATTTGTGCCAAGAGCGGGGGGATAGCCTTGCTGGAGGAAGAGATCATCGGCCTGCTGGTGGAAGAGGGCAGGACGCTGGCGGTCGCCGAGTCCTGCACGGGGGGACTCATCGGTCATCGCCTCACCCAGGTGCCGGGCAGCTCGGCCGCCTTTCTGGGCGGCGTGATCGCCTATAGCAACTCGGTGAAGGAGAAGACCCTGGGGGTGCCGCCCGACGTCCTGGAGCGCGAGGGAGCGGTCAGCGAGGCCACGGCCCTGGCTATGGCCGATGGCGTGCGACGCCTGTTGGGGACGGATGTGGCGCTGGCCGTCACCGGCATCGCCGGCCCGACGGGCGGCACGGAGGATAAGCCGATGGGGCTAACCTACATCGCCCTGTCGGCGGCGCCAGACGTGCGCATCTGCGAGAGGCATCTGTGGCGAGGCAACCGCCGTCAGAATAAGGACAGCTCGGCTATGGCTGCCCTCTCCCTCCTGCGCCGCCACCTAAGGGGGATTGGCATCGGCCCCCGGCCGGCTCGATGATGCGCCCGCAAGCACTGGCGTCTCCAAGACGGAAGGATTCCTCGCCTCGCTGATGCTTCGCTCCGCTCAGCATGACGCTAAGCACCCCGTCACCCTGAGCGCAGCGGAGGGTCTCGCCCTAGGCCGCGCGCTCCACGATCATAGCGATGCCCTGTCCGCCGCCGATACAGAGGGTGGCTAGGCCGCGCTGAGCCTGCCGCCGCCGCATCTCGTAGAGGAGGGTGGTGAGGATGCGCGCGCCGCTGGCCCCGATGGGATGGCCGAGGGCGATGGCGCCGCCGTTGACGTTCACTCGCTGCCAGTCCCAGCCCAGCTCTCGTCCCACGGCCAGTGACTGGGAGGCAAAGGCCTCGTTGGCCTCGATGAGGTCGATGTCCTTCAGCTCCAGGCCGGCCTTGGCCAGCGCTTTGCGAACGGCGGGCACCGGCCCCATTCCCGTAATGCGAGGCTCCACCCCCGCCGAGGCGTAGGTGCGAATCGAGGCAAGGGGAGTGATGCCCAGGGCCTCCGCCCTCCGGCGAGAGGTGACCACCACGGCGGCCGCGCCGTCGTTGATGCCGGATGCGTTGCCGGCGGTCACCGTGCCATCGGGCTTGAAGGCCGGCTTCAGAGCGGCCAGCTTCTCGGCGGTGGTATCGGGCCGGATGTGCTCGTCCTTCTCGAAGGCCACGGGCGGGCCCCGTCGCTGAGGCACCTCCACCGGCACCACCTCCTCAGCCATGACGCCTGTCTCCCAGGCGCGGGCCGCCTTCTGGTGGCTGGCGGCGGCAAATTCGTCCTGGTCCAGGCGGGAGACCTCGAACTCAGTGGCGATGTTCTCGGCCCACATCCCCATGTGATGGTCCTCGAAGGCGCACCAGAGGCCTTCCTCGATCATGCTGTCGATGAGGGTGCCGTGGCCCATGCGATAGCCAGAGCGGGCCTTGGCCAGCAAGTAGGGGGCACCGTTCATGCTCTCCATGCCGCCGGCCACAACGACCTCGGCGTCGCCCAGGGCGACGGCCTGGGCAGCCAGGGCCACTGTCTTCAGACCCGAGCCGCACACCTTGTTGACGGTGGTGGCGGGTATGGTCACGGGTATGCCAGCCGCCATAGCGGCTTGGCGGGCCGGCCCCTGTCCGATACCCGCCGACAGGACGAGGCCCATGAGCACCTCGTCGACTTGGTCGGGCTGGACGCCCGCGCGCCGCAGGGCCTCGGCGATGGCCACCGCCCCCAGCTTGACCACCGGCACCTCCGCTAGGCTGCCGGCGAAGGTGCCCACCGGCGTACGGGCTGCGCTCAGGATCACTACATCGTTCACGTTGACCTCCATCCACGTTGCTGCACCGAGCCCGGCTGGCGACCAGGCAGGCTCGCTGGTTGTTTCATGACGTCATCAACTAGGGAATCCAACACAGGCCCTGGCGCGCGCCCTACGACTCGGGCACGAGCGCCATCTTGCCCATGACCTCGTTCTTCTCCATCAGCGTCTGGGCCGTGCCCGTTTCCCGCAGAGGGAATGCGTGGGACACCACCGGCTTGATGTGGCCGCTCTCCACCCAGCGCAGGCCCTCCAGAAGGTCGGTCTTGTTGCCCATGTGGGAACCGAGGAAGTTCATCTGCTTGTTCCACAGGAAGCGAAGGTCGGTGGGCGCCTCGAAACCGCTGGTGGCGCCGCAGGTGACCAGGGTTCCTCCCCACTTCAGGCTGGCCACGCTCTGGGCCCAGGTGGCATTGCCCACGTGCTCGAAAACGACGTCCACTCCCCGGCGGTCGGTGATCTTGCGCACCTCCTCCGATACGTCCTGCTTCTTGCGGTTTATCAGGTGCCCGGCCCCCAGCTTGCTGCAGAACTCCAGCTTCTCCTCGCTGCTGGCCACGGCGATGGGCCGAGCGCCGAAGACGCGGCAGATCTGGATGGCCATAGTGCCCAGGCCGCCGGCCGCTCCCCATATGAGGACGAACTCGCCCGCCTGAATTCGGGCGCGCCCCACGAGCATTCGCCAGGCGGTGAGGAGGACGAGGGCCAGGGAGCCTGCTTCCTCCCAGGCCAGCCCCTGGGGCTTGGGGACGATGTTGAAGGCGGGCACCTTGGCGAACTCGGCGTGGCCACCATCGAGGGGGCCCGTCTGGAAGCCCCAGATCTTGTACTGGCGGCAGAAGGTATCCTGGCCGTTGGCGCAGAACTGACAGGTGCGACAGCTCAGGCCGGGATAGACCAGCACCTCGTCGCCGGTCTTGATGTCGGCCACCTCGCTACCGACCCCTACCACCTCGCCGGCCGCGTCGCTGCCGGAGATGTGGGGCAGGAGAACTCGCATGCCCGGCAGGCCGCGGCGGGCCCAGATGTCGTTGTAGTTGCAGTCGGAAGCCTTGACCTTGATCAGTACGTCGTTGGGCCCAAGACTGGGCTCGCCCACGTCCTTGTACTGAAGGACATCGACCCCACCGTGCTCTTCGAAGACCACCGCCTTCATCGGCTTTCCCTTCTAGCTATCGCTGAATCACGCTTGTCCTACGGGCAGAAATATAATTGACGGCAGCTAGCCACGCAAGTGTCGGCGAAGAGGGGACATCTCCCCGTATGGCTCTTGACACAACGAATCGACTAGCCGTAGGATGGGCCCGATAGGCAAAAGGTTGCAATTGCAATGAGTTGCACAACAACGCTCCAGCAGGAAGGGTATCGCCTGACGCCCCAGCGGATGATGGTTCTTGACACCATCCACGACAGCAAGGGGCACATCAGCGCCGAGGAGATCTACCAGAGGGTCCGTCAGCGCTACCCTTTCGTGAACATATCCACCATCTACCGTACCCTCAACCTCCTCAAGAAGCTGCATCTGATAAGCGAAACGGACATGGGCGAGGGCTACGTGCGCTACGAGCTGCTGGAGAGAGGCCGGCACCATCACCTGGTGTGTCGCCGGTGCGGCCAGAGCTTCGCCTTCGAGCACGAGCTTCTCAAGCCCTTGCGGACTCGCTTGCTGAGGGAGTACGGGTTCGCTGCCGACCTCGACCATTTCGCTATCTTCGGCCTGTGCCGGCGATGTCGTCCGGCGGAGGGAAAGGCCGGCGCGAGAGAGGAGGGCCAACGTGGCGATGATTGACCCGGCGAGCCTGGAGTCCATTGAGGCCCCGGCCATGCACATCCCCGACGGCTTCGTTAGCGCCCCCGTCGCTGGGGTGGGCTTCGCCCTGGCGGGAGTGGCCATAGGCTTCGCCGTGTGGAGAGCGAACCGAACCATCGGCGAGCGCTTTGTTCCCCTCATGGGAGTGATGGCCGCCTTCATCTTCGCCGCCCAGATGCTGAACTTCCCCGTGGCTGGCGGAACCTCGGGCCATATGGTGGGGGGAGCGCTAGCGGCGATCCTCCTAGGCCCCTGGGCAGCCATGATCGCCATGACCTCCGTGGTGGCGGTGCAGGCCCTCGTATTCCAGGACGGCGGCCTGGCAGCGCTGGGAGCCAACGTGTTCAACATGGCGGTGGTGGCCTGCCTGGTGGGCTACGTTGTGTACACGGTATTAATCCGTTTCAGCCACATCGCTCCCTGGGTGCGCTATGTCGCTGCCTTCGCTGCTGCCTGGTTCGCCGTGGAATTGGCCGCCGTGGCCTGCTCCATTGAGCTGGCCCTGTCCGACACTTCTCCCCTCTCGGTGGCCCTGCCGGCGATGGTGGGCGTGCACGCCGCCATCGGTGTCGGCGAGGGTCTGATCACGGTGGCGGCGGTGGCCTTTGTCACCGCCACTCGCCCCGATCTACTCGCAGCGCAAGTGCCAGTAACGGAGGACTAGAGGATGAAGCTCCAACATTACCTTGGCTTGTTGGTGGTCGGCATAGGAATAGCTGTACTCATCACCTTTTTCTCTCCACTTGCTTCGTCCGAGCCCGATGGGTTGGAGAAGGTGGCCGAGAACGAGGGGTTCATAAAAGAAGCCAAGGACGCGCCCTACGAGGTCATCGCTGACTATGCTCTCCCCTGGGTTGACAACGAAGATGTGGGCACTATCCTCGGAGGGATAATAGGCGTGTTCATTGTGGCGGCCATCACCTTGGCCGCCGGCGTTCTGCTCTGGCGGCTGCGAGGTGCTCAGCGGCCGACCTCCAGTGGTGGTGAGCCTAGCTAGCACTAGGAGAAGAGGAGATGTCGATTGGGGCTCGCCTCATCGAGCGGTATGAGGCGGGCAGTAGCATAGTCCACAGCACGGACGGGCGGCTGAAGCTGCTTCTTACGGTGGCCTACGTCTTCGCTGTGACCCTTACTCCCGTGGGCCACTGGACAGCGTTCGGCCTGCTGGCCGCGCCGCTGGCGGTTGCTGTGGCGGCGAGCAGGCTTCCGGCCCCGCTGGTTCTCCGACGTTCTGCTCTGGCTCTGCCCTTCATTGTGGTTGCCGTGCCCCTCTTGTTCACCAAGGAGGGCAATGCCCTGTTCACGCTGCCGCCCTTCGGCTGGACAGCCAGTGAAGAAGGACTGCTGGCCGTGCTCACCATTCTCACCAAGTCCTGGCTTTCGGTGGTGGCTGTCATCCTCCTCACGGCGACGACGCCAGCGGTGGAATTGCTCCGGGCGATGCGTGCTCTGGCTGTGCCCCGCATCCTGGTAGCCACCGTTTCCTTCATGTATCGCTATCTGTTCGTCATCGCTGAGGAGGCCCAGCGCCTCCTGCGAGCCCGCGATTGCCGCAGCGCCGAGCTGGAAGACCGCAAGTGCGGCGGCAGCATCCGCTGGCGAGCGGACATTCTGGGTCACATGGTCGGGTCGCTTTTCGTGCGCAGCTACGAGCGCGGCGAGCGAGTCTACGCAGCCATGCAAGCGCGTGGCTACGACGGCGAGGTGCGCTTCTTGGGGGCCAGGGTGTGGCGGCTGTCTGGGATCGTTGTGGCAATAGCTCTTGCTCTTTACCTGGCGGGAGTAGAGGTCTATGCGCGCTACTAAGGTCAGAACAGCCGTCGATACTGTCATCAGGATCGCCGATCTGCGCTTTGCTTATCCGGACGGCGTGCAGGCTCTGACAGGCGTTGACCTCACCATCGCAGCCGGAGAGAAGGTGGCGCTGGTTGGCCCCAACGGCGCCGGCAAGACCACCCTCCTCCTCCACCTGAACGGCACTCTCCGAGGCGAGGGTGACATCCGCATCATGGGCCACCTCCTCAATAGCGGGAACATGAAGCGCGTCCGGAGTCAGGTGGGCTTGGTGTTCGAGAACCCTGACGACCAGCTCTTTTCCCCCACTGTCTTCGATGACGTCGCGTTCGGTCCTCTATACATGGGCCTGTCCAGGGAAGAGGTGCTGGAGAGGGCGCGCCTGGCGCTCGAGGAGGTAGGGATGACAGGCTTCGACGAGCGCCTGCCTCATCACCTCAGCTTGGGCCAGAAGAAGCGCATCGCCATCGCCACCGTCCTGTCCATGTCGCCTACGATCCTCGCCCTCGATGAGCCCTTCTCCAGCCTTGACCCGAGCGCCCGCCGCGAACTAATGCACCTGCTGCGGGCATTGCCCCAGACGATGATCGTCTCCACCCACCACATTCCGATCATCCGCCACCTGTTTCCCCGCACGGTGGTCATGGATGACGGCCGCATCGTCGCCGACGGCGACACAGAGGCCATCCTAGCGGATACGGCTCTTCTGGAGGCCCACGGCCTGGAGGTTCCCTAGGCCGCTGGCGAGAGAGCTCTCGCAATGTATTTGACTACTACACTGCCTTGACACCGTTTAGAGGCGATCCTAGAATTGGGCTAGCTAGCCGAGGTAGCTCAGGTGGTAGAGCACGTGACTGAAAATCACGGTGTCGGCAGTTCGACTCTGCCCCTCGGCACCAGTTGAGAATGACGCGTTCCGCCTCCAATACGGAAAGAGAAAGGCGGAGGCTGGACATGACAAGACGAGGGACTTGCCTGCACTCCGGTGCAGGCAAAAAGATACTTCCAGCCCTGGACGACGCGCCGCCGATCCGGGGCTTTTCCTATTCTCTGGGAGTCACCTCGCCCTGACAGCATGAGGCGAACTTCCCCCCGGATGGGGAAGGGAGGACTAGACAGTGAAAGCACATGCACTGGTGGTGCTGGCGTGGGTCGTGTCGCTTGCGGTCTCAGCGACACTCCTGAGCTTGGCGGCCTGCGGCGGTGACGGCGGCGAAGGCGGGGCGACAGCCACGCCGACCGGCACGCCTTCTGCCGAACTCACGGAGGGCGTCGTCGTCGACTCGAGCGGCAGCGTCGTGGCCAGGCCCGTCTCACAGCAAAGCCTGGATGCCGATGAGTTCTTGGAGCTCGCCAACGCAGACAGTGAATGGCACGACCACCTCGAGCTGGCCAGCGCCCTCGGCTACACCAACGTCCAGACCGCCCTCACCACCGAGTACGACAACGGGGCTGTGGTCACATCGGGTCTCATAGCGTCCGAGGGGAGCGACCGGGTCATCCTCGTTAGCGCAACTGCGCCGCTCGAGAGCGTCTTCATCATGAAACCTACGCTGGTTGACGGCCGCGTCACCTCCATCGAAGTCATCACCCATAGGGGCGTCGCTACCCTCGACCTCGACACCCGAACGATCACCACCCAGGACACGTACAGTAGCTGCAGCTACGGGAACTGCCTGGCTGGGGCGCTCTACTTCTGGGTCGACGATGATGAGTTCTGGGATCTCTACGGGTTCATCTGCGACGGCTGCTGGAGCTCGCAGAGCGCCATCGGCGCCGCGGTGTGCACTGCTTGCCTGGCGACGTATCCAGCCATCGCCCTCGCCTCCGCGGCGTACTGCGCGATCGAGGATGCCTGCGACTTCTGCATCAACGACAACTGTGGCCAGAACGAATACGGCGAGCCGTTCTGCGCTGCGGGTGGGTACGGCTCGACCGGCTCGGCCATCGTCCGCACCGTCGCGGACTATTCCTGCGTCAACCCGAAGACCGTAGATTCCCAGTGCGAAGCCACTAACACCATCCAGGTTCTCGAGGAGTGCGAGTACGGTTGCGCACCGCCGCCGACCGGCGACACGGCGAGCCGTTCCTGCCTGCTGAACCGCGCCTGCAGCACGGATGCCGACTGCCCGACCGACCGGGACATCGGCAACGAATACTGCTTTACGCTAGTCACGAATGAGACCTGGAACGCGTCCATAGTTCAGCCATATGTCGACTACTCCTGCTCAGGGGGAACCTGCACCTCTGTCGTTCGCTACCGTAGCACGTCATGCCCTTACGGCTGCGCGCCGGACAGCGCGATATGCTTCGACCCGGCGACCTGCGAGCGGGACGAGGTCACGCAGCGCAGTTGTGTGCCGGCGCAGGGGGAAGGATGGCAGGGCGATATCCTGTACGAGACCTACAAACACTACTATGCGACGGAGACGAATAGGGGCTGGATCTGCACCTGGGAAACCCGCACCCGCCAAAGCGACTGTCAACATGGCTGCGACGCCGGCCGCTCTAAATGTTTCGACCCGGCGGCCTGTGAGCGGGACGAGGTCACGCAGCGCAATTGTGTGCCGGCGCCGGGGGAAGGGTCGCAGGGCGACATCCTGCACGAGACCTACAAACACTACTATCCGCTACAGAACTCGGATGAGACCTGGACCTGCGCCTCGGAAACCCGAACCCGCCAAAGCGGGTGTCAACATGGCTGCGACGCCAGCCGCTCCAAGTGTTTCGACCCGGCGGCCTGTGAGCGGGATGAAGTCATCCAGACCAATTGCGTGACCGCGCCGGGTGAGGGCTGGCAGGGTGACATCCTGTACGAGACCTACAAACACTACTACCCGTCAGTGGACCAATATGAGACCTGGACCTGCGCCTCGGAAACCCGAACCCGCCAAACCGAGTGTCTGCACGGCTGCTCCGCCGACGGCAAGGCTTGCGGAGCGGCGCCCTGCGACCCCACGACCTGCGAGCGAGAAGAGCCGCTGACCGACCCGGTCTGCGAACTCCGACCAGACGACAACAAGTACGTTGTCGCCCAGGACTTCCGACACTACTTCTGCGAGCCGCTGGGCACAGACGGCTCCACATGCACTTCAGAGGTCATCACCCGAGCGGTCGAAGTCTGCCCCGACGGCTGCGCGCCAGACGGCGAATCCTGTGTGCCAGCGCCACCAACCTGCGACCCCGACACCTGCGAGCGCGAGGAACCGGGCACCGACCCGTACTGTGCGCAAGCGCCGTCCGGCTGGATCGTCGAGCAGATCTTTCGCCAGTACTTC
This sequence comes from uncultured Dehalococcoidia bacterium, assembly GCA_964638905.1. Classification (GTDB taxonomy): domain Bacteria; phylum Chloroflexota; class Dehalococcoidia; order SM23-28-2; family SM23-28-2; genus SM23-28-2. The sequence goes on along the minus strand of CAZXAF010000002.1, from coordinate 4,002 downwards.
TGCAGTCCCCTGGTCACCGGCGGCTCTACCTGCGATTCCACCACCGTCGCTAGGACGCTAGCCAACTGCCCCTACGGCTGCGCCTCCGACGGCAAGTCCTGCGCCCAGCCGCCGCCGGGGACAGTGCCGGCGGCCCCCAGCGGCTTCCTCGCCCTTCAGCACGCGGGCGGCACCGAGTTTGAGTGGACGGACAACTCCGACAACGAGGACGGGTTCAGGGTCTACTTTGGCGGCCGCTCTCTGGGGCGACCGTCGCAGTTGATCGCCACCGTCGGGCCGGATACACAAACGGTCGATACTGACTTCGTGCGGTCCGGGTCGGAGATCTGCTGGGAGGTCTATGCCTACAACGCGGCTGGGGAATCGGCGCCCGCCTGGTACTGCCTGCCGCCTTGAGGCAGCGTCGCCTGCCTGCCGGGACGCCTTCCCACGGCCCCAGGCAGCACCCGACTGAGATGATGGGGCAGGCCGCTCCTGGCTGGAGGGTCGCTCAACCCCAAATCGCCAGCTAGTCGGATTGCCCCCCTACCCCACAGTGGCCCTTGCGGGTATGATAGGGAATTGGGCCGCGTGGCACCTGGAAGTATCGACAGTTCGCACAGATCAGGAGGTGGATCATGACTCACCCCATCTGCCACTTCGAGATCCCTGTGGACGACCTGGGGCGAGCCAAGAAATTCTACCAGGGCCTCTTCGGCTGGCAGATAACGGACACCGGCCAACAGGGATACCACATCGTCCAAACCGGCGAGGGCGAACTGGCTGGAGGCATGATGAAGCGGGTGGTGCCTGAGCAGCGGCCGGTGCTGTACATTCTGATCGAGTCCGTAGACGAGTACTTGAAGAAGATACAGGAGGCCGGCGGGAGCATCATCGTGCCCAAGATGGCCGTGCCCACGATGGGCTACTTCGCTCAGGCCTTCGATACTGAGGGAAACGTCTTCGCCATCTGGGAGGAGAACCCTCAGGCTCAGTAGCAACCGGTAATCAAATCTCTCCGGGAAGGGGAAGGAGGAACAGATTATGGCGATTGATCTCAGCTTGGTCGGTCAGAAGCTACCGCCCACGACCTTCGAGTACACCGATAGGGATGTGATGCTGTATGCCTTGGGGGTGGGCGCCGGCACCGACGAACTTCAATACGTGTACGAGAACGGCCTCAAGGTTATCCCCACTTTCGGCGTCGTCCCCGCATTTCCCGCCCTTGGCGGCATAGTGAGCGTGGGCAAGATCAACCCGATGATGTTGCTACACGGCGAGCAGCGCGTCGAGGTCAGGAAGCCTTTCCCCACCGCTGCCAAGGTCACCACCGTGGGCACCATCAGCGCCATATACGATAAGGGGCGGGGAGCCCTGGTAGTGATCGATGCTGAGACGGCCGATGAGGCAGGGGAAGTCATCTGCGTCAACACGTTCGGAGCATTCGTCCGGGGCGAGGGCGGATTCGGCGGCGACCGCGGCCCCAGCGGCCCCAAGAACGTGGCGCCGGAGCGTGCGCCGGACGAAGTGGTGGAGATGCAGACCCTGCCTCAGCAGGCGGCCATCTATCGTCTATCGGGCGACCGCAATCCGCTGCACATCGACCCCAACTTCGCCAAGATGGCAGGCTTCGACAAGCCCATCCTTCATGGCCTGTGCACCTTCGGTCATGTTGCGCGGGCCGTCATCCAGAAGTACTGCGGCGGCGATCCCGACAAGCTCAAGGGGCTGGAGACGCGCTTCTCGGGCGTCGTCTTCCCCGGCGAGAAGATCATCACCGAGATGTGGAAGGAAAGCGGCACCCAGATCATCCTTCGGGCCAAGACTGAGCGAGGCGAGGCTGTCCTCTCCAACGCGGCGGCCACCGTCGCCGCATAGAGATGGGCTAGCGTCCAAGGGATTCCCCGAGCGCCGCGGCCTCTAGTTCGCTCCTAGGTGGACAGGATGTGCACCGAAATGGCGGCCACCTCCGCTCGCAGCATGCCGCCGCCATTCTCGGCCAGGGCCAGTTTGGCCCCCTGCACCTGACGGTCGCCCGCCTCTCCGCGAAGCTGGTCGAACAGCTCGCAGATCTGGGCGACGCCGGTGGCCCCGATGGGGTGGCCCTTTGACAACAGGCCGCCGCTCGTGTTCACCGGCAGTTTGCCGGTGAGCTCGGTGTAGCCGCTGTCGATGAGGGGGCCACCCTCGCCCTTGCCGCACAGGCCGAGCTCCTCGTAGAGAATGAGCTCCGCCGGTGCGGAGGCATCGTGTAGTTCCACCAGGTCGAGGTCTTCCGCCGTCACCCCCGCTATCTCGTAGGCCTTGGCGGCGATCCGCTCAGTGGCGCCGGGGTCGTTGGGTCGGTGGTCCTTGCCAGAATCGACCAGGGAAGCGCGCACGAAGACGGGCTTGCTGGTGAGCTGGCGGGCCTTCTCCTCACTGCACAGGATGGCTGCTGCCGCGCCGTCGCCGATGGGCGAGCACATCAAGCGGGTCAAGGGCTCGGCCACCAGCGGCGATGCCAGGATCTCTTCCAGCGTATAGCGCTCGCGGTATTGAGCGTGGGGGTTGAGGCTGCCGTGGTAGTGGTTCTTCACCGCCACGCGGGCGAACTGCTCCTTGGTGCTGCCGTAGCGGCGCATGTGGTCGCGGGCGGCCATGGCGTAGAGGTCCATGAACATGCTGCGGGACTCGCCGGCACCGCCTTCTCCCCCGTTCTTCTTGGAGGCGGCAGCCATCTGGGTCATGATCTGCTGCATGACCTCCACGTCCACGGCGGCGCCGATGGCCTGGAAGGAACGTCGCTTGTCCTCGTGGTAGAGCTTCTCCACTCCCAGAGCGAGGGCAACGTCGTACATGCCGGAGGCCACATACAGCCAGGCCAGGTGAAAGGCGGTGGAGGAGCTGGCGCAGGCGTTCTCCGTGTTGATGACGGGAATGCCCCCGATGCCCATCTCCCGCAGCACCACCTGGCCACGGATGCACTCCTGGCCAACGATCAGGCCGGCCACGGCGTTACCGACGACCGCTGCCTCGATTGCGGACTTGTCCACACCCGCGCGCTGCAAAGCCCCGTCCACGGCCTCCCGGCTCAGGTCCTTGAGGCCGCGGTCGATGTACTTGCCAAAGCGGGTCATCGCCGCTCCCACGACAGCAACGTTTCTCATGTCAGTTCACCCCTTTTGCCGCTCAGGGTAGCGCCTCCATTGCTTGCCCCAGGATCAAGATATATGACGGCAGAGTCGGCCGCAAGAACGATTGGCACGCCGGACCATTTGCTCGGACAGGGCTGCCGCAGTGCTCTATTCGCTTCCGCAGGAGACCACTGAGGACCCATCTGCTATAATGCCGACGGTATCCTTACGGAGGAATGGAGATGCCTGTACTGCTCATCTCTTCCCTACGCCCTCTCGTAGGCAAGACGGCTCTCTCTGTAGCCGTCGGGCAGCGTCTTGCCCAGGACGGCTATTCCGTTGGGGTCGCTCGGCTGGCGCCGGCTGAGCCGGACGAGGCCGCGCAAGCCGACGCCCGCTGCTTTGCCTCCCTTTCCCTTTCCGCTGAGAGGAAACAGCAACCCCTCTCCCTGAATGAGATCGCTAAGCTGACAAAAGGGGCTAGTTCCCCCGATAAGGTCTTCATTGTAGAGCTCCCGGCGGGCTTCCCCTCAGGTCAGGCGATTGAAACCCTGGAGGGCGTGGTGGTTCTGGTCGAGCGCTCCGCCGATCTGCCCGTCGACAGGATCGCCGCCCTTCAGAAAGAGCTGGGGCCGGCCTTCGGCGGGCTCGTCCTCACCGCCGTGCCTGCGGCGCGGGCGATGGCCACCTCCGACAGGCTGACTCAAAGAGGAATCCCTACCCTGGCTCTCCTTCCGGAGGACAGGCTGCTTTCGTCGCCCACCATCGGTGAGATCGCCCAGGCCCTGGAAGCCGAGATGCTCTTCGGCGATGGCCGTACAGAGGAAGCGATAGAGCGCCTGACAATCGCCTCCATCAGCGCCGACCCCGGCCAGGCCTACTTCGCCCGCTTCGACCGCCAGGCGGT
>CAZXAF010000001.1:0-30049 GCA_964638905.1 uncultured Dehalococcoidia bacterium | reverse complement strand
GGCCATCCTGTTCAGCCGGACGAGGGGGGTATTGCCTATGAGCTCCGTAATGTTATCGGCGATCTTTCCCTCGCCTCGCATCATACCCTCCTACTAGTTGAAAGTCCCATCTTCGGATCTGGCCCGAGGTCGCTATTGCTCGCAGCCGTCGCTGGAGACGCTCGTACAGCGGGGCAGCGACCGATGACCCCCGCGGCCGTGCAGCCCGGCGGTCTCGGGCTGGATGGTCACGTGTTGGATGCCGTATCGCTCGTGGAGCATCTGGCAGAGCGCTCCGATCACCTTTTGGATATCGCAGTTGGCGTTGAGCTCGGTGTGGCAGGTCAGGGCGACGAAGCCGGAGGTCACCGTCCAGATGTGCAGGTCGTGCACGCCTTCCACGCCGCCCGCTTCTTTCAGGGCGGCCTCGATCTGGCCGGCGTCCATGTGCGGGGGGACCGCCTCCAGCAGCACCCACAGCGACTCCCTGAGCAGCTGCCAGGCGCTGATCAGGACGAGGACGCCGATGAAAACGCTGACTATCGGGTCGGCTAGAAACCAGCCGGTGGTGAGCATGACGATGCCCGCCGCGACGGCGCCTGCCGACCCCAGGGCGTCGGCCAGCAGGTGCAGAAAGGCGGCCCTGACGTTGAGGCTGTCTTTGCTGTGGCGGAAGAGAAGGGAGCCGCCGGCGACGTTGGCGCCCAGGCCGGCTATCGCCACCAGCAACATGGGCAGGCTCCGCACCTCTGGCGGCTCTTGGAGGCGCTGGCTCGCCTGCCAGAAGATGAAAGCGGCTACGGCCACAAGCAAAGCCCCGTTGGCCAAAGCGGCCAGGACCTCCACTCGGTGAAAGCCGTACGTTCGAGTGGCCGTGGCTGGACGGAGGGCCATCCAGATGGCGAACATGCCCAGGCCCAGCGCTGCCGCGTCGGAAAGCATGTGGCCGGCGTCGGCCAGGAGGGCCAGGCTGTTGGTCAGCACACCGCCCACCACCTCCGCCACCAGGAAGGCCACGGTTATGGCGAAGGCCAGGAAAAGGGCCCGCTGGCTGGCTCGATGGGAGGCCTGATGTTGCCAGGTCATCTTTCCGTAGCGTGCCTCAGAGAGTCCTCGAACAGGCGGCGGATGTGCTCATCATCCAGGGAGTAGTAGACAATACGACCCTGCCGGCGGAACTTGACCAGCCTCAGCAGGCGCAGCAGGCTCAGTTGATGTGAGACGGCCGACTCGCTCATGCCCAGAACCGAGGCCAGGTCGTGGGTGCACAGCTCCTCCAGGGAGAGGGCATGAATGATTCTGACTCTGGTGGTGTCGCCCAGGACCTTGAAGGTCTCTGCCAGGCGGGAAGCAACCGGCGGCTCGAGCAGAGCTGCCTTGAGCCGCGCCACGGCCTTCTCATCGACGTGGCCGGCGGCTGAGGAATCGGCTGACGTACCGGCAGGCGGGGTCATGGCTGCATTATTGAGCAAATGCTCAATCAATCATACCGCAGCCGCTGCGCGCTGTCAAGGCCGCCGTGGTGCGCAAGCGTAGGAGGCTGTTGAGATATCCGTTGTCTCCGCTCATGGTTCGACGGGCTCACCACGAGCGGCCTGTGGGCTCACCACGAGCGGCCGACGGCCTCACCACGAGCGGAGATGCATATACCAACTCAGCGCCGCTCGCCCTGAGCCTGTCGAAGGGCGCCCACGGACTGCCTGCAGCCTAGCCTAGGTCCCGGCGGAGCCGGTCGAACTCCTCCTGCGAGATATCCCCGCGGGCATACCGGGCTCTGGCGATATCGAGGGCGTTGTCCCCACCGCCGCGAGACTGAGTGAACTGGCTAATCGCCCAGACGATGAGTGCGATGATGCCGCCCCAGAAGACGATCATCCCGATCGGCATGAGCAGCCACCACCAGCCGCCACCCCAGCCCCACATGTGGCCATCGTCGCAGCAGCCCTCGTCGGCATCGACAGCCGGATTGGCAGCCCAACCTGACCCGCCGGCAGCTCCAGGACCGGCCGGCATGTCCTGGAGCTGCTCAACGGCGGCTGCCGTCGCTGAGGGAGTGCCACCGCTGGCGGCCAACCCGCTGGACGGCATCAGAGCGGCCGCCATAAGCAAAACAGTGATCACCAGTAGCAGATAGCGGTTCATCCCAGTAAGTACTCGGCGCCCGGAATCCGGCGGACGAAAGGCAGCCTCTCCACGAGCGCGTCCAGGCCGAGGATACGGCCCGCTCCCAGCGCACCCAGAAGGAGAAACACGCCGATGTAGATGATGTGCTCATCGAGGAACGGGTTGTTCGCAGGCGGGAACTGGGCGATGTAGAACATGAATATCATCGCCCCCGCCCAAAACAGGGTGAAGCGGGTGGCCACACCCAGGATCAGGGCGATACCGATGAGGATCTGGCCCCAGATGACCAGCCCGTCGATGACATCGACGGCCGCACTGTTCGTTCCCAGATCGACGAACCAGGCTTCCAGCGGCCCCGTGGTGCCGTTGACCAGGAAGCCGGCCGATGTCCAGTCGCCCAGCAGCTTGTCGAACCCCGACCAGACGAAGATCCAGCCCATAGCGAGTCGCATAAGCAGGACGAAGGGCAGGATGACGTCCGCGTAGCGGAAGGTCAGCTTCCAGCCGCCAAGGTGGGCGGTAGATACATGCTCCGTCATCGTTCTCCTCCTAAGGCCGGCATTATCTACACTTTAGACATATTATACAGCGTCAAATGCAGGACGTCAACCCTCGTTTCAGGGGTGGAGCGGGCGCAGTCCGGGAGGTGCAGTACTGAGTCTATCGGACCGCCGACGCGCTATGCTGTATGCGACATAGTGGATACTGTAAGGTGGCGGCCGCGCAGGAGTGGGTTAGCGCACTGCAAAACATGAATTGCGGAGAGTCCCTTATTTGACAGTAAAACGGCCGCAAGCCATTATATTATTACACGTGCCCTGTGCCGTTGTGCGGTAGGCTGGCGTTGTTTCCGCAGGAAGGCGGAGAACGTCGAGGAAGCGCCAAAGGCGTTCTGGCCCAGCATTGGAAGGGCTCAACGCTCTTCCAATGCGGCCTTAAGGTCGCTTGGGCCGGCCTCTGTGGCGTGTGGCTGTAGGGAAGGATGGGCTGAATATCCATGGGGATGCTCGGCAGGAGAAGAAGGCCTCGCTGGCTCCTGCTCCTGGTTGTGCTGGCCGCCGCTGCCGTGGGGGGCTTCTTCGCCTACCAGTTCTGGTTCGCTGGAAACGGCTCCAACGAGGAGTCCTTGAACACGTACAGGGTGACCACAACCACTATGCGTTCCACCGTCACTACCTCAGGCGAGGCGCGAGCACTGGAGGAGATAGTGCTCAGCTTCGGCATAGCGGGGAGGGTGAGCTCCGTGGGGGTGGAGCTAGGCGATGAGGTCAAAACGGATCAGGAGCTGGCCAGCCTGGAATCCGACGCCCTGGAGAATCAGTTGGCAACCGCTGAGGCAAGTCTCCTGTCGGCGCGCATCCGCCTCCAGCAGATCCAGGAGGGGGCTTCGGCGGCCGAGCTGGCCGCTGCCGATAAGGCGGTGGTCGGTGCACAAGCAGCGCTTGACACCGCCACGAATGACCTGGATGACCTGTTGGAGGGAGCCTCTGACGCGGAGCTGGCCGTAGCTGAGGAGATGGTGAGGAGCGCCGAATCAGCCCTGCTTGCCGCTCAGGACAACCTGAGGAAACTAAAGGAGGGCGCTTCCGATGCCGAGCTGGCCGCCGCGCAGGCGAACGTGGCAATCGCCGAGGCGAACCTGACGAGCGCCAAGGGTCTGCAGACAAACGCCATGGCGGGCGTCCAGTCGGCGGAGGCGGCTCTGCAAAACGCCGTCAACACCTACTGCAACACCCACGACCACCTCTTCGACATCTGTGATGACTTAGCTGATAACTTCTCCATTCCCCTCAGCAACCATCAGATCAACGAGCTCAACGATTCCATCAGGCCGGAGGAGGACCCGGATCCAGTCCTCGCTGCGGCGACCGGCGCTCTGATCGAAGCGAACTCGCTCTACCGCAACGCGCTGACAGCCAGGTCCGATGCCCAGGCGTCTGTTGACGCTGCCGAGAGCGCTCTGGCATCTGCCCAGAAGGCTCTCGATGCATTGGAGGAGGGGGCCGACCCGGAGGACATCGCCACGGCCGAATCGGCGGTAACAGCGGCCGAGCAGGCCCTGACGGCGGCTGAACTGCAACTGGACGATCTTCGCGAGGGTGCGTCGGACTCGGCCATTGCCGCTGCTCAGGGCGCCGTCAACACTGCCCAGGCCAACCTGAAGTCAGCCATAGAAGCCAGGAATGATCTCCTCGCCGGCGCCAGCCAGGAGGACATCGACTTGCAGGTTCAGCAGGTGCAGATCGCCGAGCTGGCGGTGAAGCAGGCTCGCGAGAACCTGGAGGACGCAAAGCTGATAGCGCCCTTCGATGGCGCTATTGCCGCCATCAATATCGACACGGGGGATCTGGTCACCTCGGCCACGCCGGCCATCACCCTGCTCACCCCCGATGCCCTGGAGGTGAAGCTGACCCTCGGCGAGACGGACCTTCCCAGCGTCAGGGTCGGTCAAACGGGGATCATCATTTTCGATGCCATCCCGGAGAAGGCTTATCATCTCACGGTAACGTCGGTAGGCCTTGCTCCCAGCGTTGAGCAGGGCGTGGTCACCTATCTTGCCACCGCCCAGCTTGAGGACTTCGAACCAGATGATGACATCCGGCCGGCTCCAGGCATGAGCGGGGCAGCGGTTATCGTCACCGAGGAGAAGCCCAATGCCGTGGCTGTGCCTAACCGGGCTATCAGGCGTCAGGGGCAGAACCATACTGTAGAGGTGCTGGTCGACGGCGAGGTGATTACAAGGGTCGTCCTAATAGGCATTAGCGACACCGAAAATACGGAGATCGTCAGCGGCCTGGAGGTTGGCGACCTGGTAGTACTCCCAGGCAGCGCTTTGTCTGAGGGGACGGTTGAGGGGACGGTCGAGGGAGGGGAGGAGCTCCCCGGCGGCATTCGCTAGGCGACAATTCGAGCCGTGGTCAAGCTAACCGATATCATCAAGGTCTATCTAGCTGGCGATGTGCCCGTGCCCGCCCTGCGCGGAATCAACCTGCAAATAGAGGAGGGCGAGTTCCTGGCCATCATGGGGCATTCGGGGTCCGGCAAGTCCACCCTACTGAATATCCTTGGCTGCCTGGACAAACCCAGCGGGGGTACCTACGAGCTCGATGGCTTGACGGTCAGCGCCTTCGATGAGGAGCAACTGGCGGTGATCCGTAACCACAAGATCGGCTTCGTCTTCCAGAGCTTCAACCTCCTTCGCCGCCTGGCAGCGGTGGAGCAGGTGGAGCTACCCTTGCTCTATAGAAGGGTGCCCAACCGGCGGCGTCTGGCCGTCCAGGCCCTTACCGAGCTGGGGCTGGCCGACCGCCTGGCGCACCGGCCCCCGCAGCTTTCGGGAGGCGAGCAGCAGAGGGTGGCCATCGCCCGTTGCCTGGTGACGAATCCCTCGCTGATCCTGGCTGATGAGCCGACAGGCGCACTGGACACCGCCACCGGCCACGACATTATGCATATCTTTCGGCGGCTGAACGAGGAGCGAGCCATTACCATTGTTCTTGTGACGCACGAGCGGGAGATCGCGGACTACGCTCACAGGGTCGTTCGCCTTCAGGATGGGCAAATCGTCGACGACGAGCGGAACTCATTGCCGAAGCGGCCACCAACGGCGGGCGGGCCCTCGCTCGGCGGTAACGGTGAAGGTGAGGCTTCCGGGGCATGAGCATCATCGACACAATCCGTAGTGCCTTCGCCGCTCTGACTGCCAACAAGCTGCGCTCGTCGCTGACCATGCTGGGCATCATCATCGGCGTGAGCGCGGTGATCACCCTCATGGCGGTGGGCCAGGGCTCTCAGAAAGGCGTCACGGAGAGCATTCGGGGGCTGGGCAGCAACCTTCTGTTCATCAGGCCCGGCCAGTCGCAGGCATCGAATGTCCAAGCGGCGGTATATGGGGGCCAAGCGCTGACCCTGGTAGACGAGGATGCCTACGCTATCAATGATCCGGAGAAGTTTCCCTATGTGGAGGGCGTGGCGCCTCAGGTCGACTTCGAGGCTCAACTGATCGCCGGTGCGGAGAACACGCGCACCACCATCATCGGCACGACGCCCGACTACCCGTACGTACGCGACTTCTATGTGGCCAGCGGTCAGTTCATCAGTGATAACGATGTTACCCGCAAAGGCCTTGTGGCTGTCCTGGGACACAGGGTGGCTCAGACGCTCTTCGGTGACAAGAACCCCCTCAGCAAGAGCGTGCGCCTGGCGGTAGGCCCGGGGGGCATGATCACCTTCAACTTCCGGGTCATCGGGGTCATGGAGCCGAAGGGAGCGACGGCCACCGGCGATGAGGATGACCTGATGTTCATACCCCTGCCGACAATGCAGGCCCGCATTCCCTTTCTGAGGAATCCTCAAGGGCTCAGCAATGTGTTCCAGATAACGGTGAAGGTGAGGGACAGGGATGACTTTGACCAGGCGGAGGAGGAGATAGCAGCCCTGCTCCGCGAGCGGCACAACGTGGACGAGGACGACTTCGTGATTCTAAGTCAGAGCGACGTGGCCACCCTGAAGGCCGCCGAGACGGAGATATCCCAGACGCTGTGGGCGGCGATGGCGGCTATCGCCGGCATCTCCCTGGTGGTCGGCGGCATCGGCATCATGAACATCATGCTGGTCTCCGTCACGGAGCGCATCCGGGAGATAGGCATCCGCAAGGCTGTGGGAGCGACGCGGGCCGACATTCTCACGCAGTTCCTGATCGAAGCGCTGATGGTGACGATGGCCGGCGGGCTCATGGGAGTTGTTCTTGGCGTTGCCCTTGCCACGTTTGCGGACGGCCGCACCATTCTGGAGCAGAGCGTGCGGGCGGAAGTGTCGGCGGTGGCCGTGATCCTGGCCTTTGGCGTGTCGGCGGCCATCGGCCTCTTCTTCGGTATCTATCCCGCCTTCAATGCCTCTCGTCTGAATCCCATCGAGGCCTTGCGCCACGAATGACAGCGGCGAGGCCGCCTTCTACTCGATTACCTCAGTGATCCGTTCGTCCAGAAGGCGGACCATGTCTTCCACTTCCTGTCCTGGCTCGGCGCCGCCTATTGCAGACACCAGGAGCTGAGCGACAACTCGATCTTGCCTGAAGGCGACCACGTGAGCCACGAAGTCAACGTCGATCTCAACGTCCATGCCCTGCGGCCGGATTGTGCCTGTGTACTTACCAGCCAGCATCTCATCGCCGATGCTGGGGAAGGACATCGGCTCCGTCTCAAGAGTGAGCACACCAGGGACCATGCTCGCTGCCTGCGCGGGGTCATTAGCCACCCCCCTACCCCATTCCAGGCTGGCCTCAGCTCCCTCCGCAGTCTCGAAGATGCTCACCGAGACGGTGATCGTGGCGATGCCGCCTTGCATATAGGTGCCTATAGGGTCGTTGGTCATATAGGCGGCCCTGTATCCCAGGAGCCGTCCCCACTCGTCCAGGCGACTGAGGGTCGCCAGTTGTCCCGTCGGGTCGACTTCGACGGCCTCCTCGTTGTCGGTGAATTGCTCTCCGGGATCCTGCAGAGCGAAGCCAGCGGGCAGATCCTCCACTGTGATGATCATCCTCGAGAGCATGTCCTCCAGCGTTGCCCTGTCGACTGGAGTGGCCGTTGCCGAAGGGCCTTCCTCGCCGTCTCCGCCGCAGCCCACCCCGACGACTGACGCGACGGCGGCGAAACCGAGGGCGACTGCGATGAGCCAAGTCTTCATAGTGACCTCCCACCATCAAAGCCACATCGGGCAGAGTACGCTGCGGTCGATTATAGCAGGTGTTGCGCTGATAGTGCTGAGCGACTAGCTGGGAGATGGTGAAAGCCGTCGGTGAGAGGCTGATCAACCCCCGAAGGGCTTGCCCAAGAAGGCAGAAGGCCGCCGAGCGACCTTCTGCCTTTTCGGTAGGTTGTGAGGGCTCCGATTTCTCCGTTGGTTGGGCGTCGTGCTCTTTCTAGGCCTGTGGCTCCTCAAGGGGGCCGTTGGAACCCGCGCCATTGGCACCGCCGGGAGGACCGCCGGCAGGACCGCACTGACAGTGGCAGTCGAAGCGAGGGGCAGGAGACGCCGGTTGGGCATTCACGATGCGGTCGATGTTCTCCTCGATGCCTCCGTAGATCGTCTCGGCCTGCTGTTCGGTGAGCTTTTCCTCGGCGACGCGTGCATCCAGTTCCTGCTGGGCCTGAGCCAGCAAGGCGGTCTTGAAGTCGTCCACGGCCATGCCCTGCGCCTCAGCGACCTCGGCCAGCGTCTTGCCGTCCTTCAGTTGGTCCAGAAGCTCTGCGGGCTCCATGCCCAGCACCGTCGCTGCCGCCTCCGTTGTGAGCCGCTGATCTTGTTGGCGGACGCGCTCGCGGATACGGTCGCCGATGGCGTCGCGAATGGCCGGGCCGAGCAGGCCCTGCTCTTGTATGCGCTCTTTGATGCGCTCGCCTTGCTCCTCGGTCAGCTTGCCCTCGGCCACCCGCTCATCGACGGCGTCCTGCTCGGCCTCGGTCATGGCTGAGCGGAGCTCGTCCTCGCCGATGCCCAGCTTGTCGGCAACGCGGCCCAGTAAGGTCTGCACCGGGTCGTCATCGCCCTGGGCTGTCGCCAGGCCGATGCCGCCGCCAACGAGCGCTGCGCCGGCAAGCACAATGGCCAGCACTGCGATCGTGATCTTTCTCATCCTCTCCTCCTTTGCTACCCCGAAGGAGACCCTGGGCCTCCTCCATCCCTGCAAATAACCTCTACTACAGAGGTTAGCCCACCAACGTTAAAGGCACATTGAAAGAGGGTTAGGGTATTTCAATGATGGGAGGGGAAGTCCTTAACGTTTCTTTAATGTTTTTCGTCTACAATAGGCAGAGCAGGAGTGAGTGAAGATGTACGTGCTGGTGGTAGAGGACGAACGACGGCTGGCCCAACTGGTACGGCGTGTCCTGGAGGAGGAGGGGCACACGGTGGACCTGGCCTACGACGGCGAGGAAGGGCTGGCCATGGGCATGGAGGGCTCACACGACGTCATCGTCCTGGACATTTTGCTGCCGGGGATCAACGGGATCGAGGTCTGCCAGGCGCTGCGTAAGAACCGGGTGGATACGCCCATCCTCCTGCTCACCGCCCTGGGCGATGTGCAGGACCGTGTGCGGGGACTGGACGCCGGCGCCGACGACTACCTGGGCAAGCCCTTCGCCTTCCAGGAGCTCCTGGCCCGCCTGCGCGCTCTGGGCCGCCGCCGTGTCCAGGCACGGGAGGCCGATCGGTTGCAGACCGCTGATCTCGTGCTCGACTTGAACCGACGACGAGCGGAACGGGCCGGCCGGCTCATCGAGCTGAGCCCCAAGGAGTTCGCGCTGCTGGAGTTCCTCATGCGCAACGAGGGGCGGGTGATCACCCGTACTCAGATCCTGGACCATCTTTGGGGCTACGACCACACCCCCGATTCCAATCTGGTGGATGTCTACGTTTCCTACCTCCGGCGGAAGGTTGACAAGGGCCACCCCGACAAGCTCATCGGCACCATTCGGGGCGTTGGCTACTTCCTTGGGCGATAGTCATGTTTGCCTCTACACGCTGGCGGCTGACCCTCTGGTTCGTGGCTGTCCTGGCCCTGATCCTGAGCGTTATCGGCGTGGCCGTTTTCTTCACCGCTCGCGCCGTCCTGTTGGACGCCGTTGACGATAGCCTACGCGACCGCGCCACTACCGAGGTGCGCTCGCTGGCCCCAAGGCTCTTAGAGCAGGGCCAACGCCAGCAGCCGCTGCGGAACATCATCGTGGGGCCTGCCTTCACGGCAAGCGGCTACTTCTACGCCCTGGTGGACCGCGACGGCCAGTTGGTGGGCGGTACGTCCAATGTTGACCCCGAGGGGCTGGCAAGTCAGGAGGCAATCGATAAGGCGGCGACCGGCCATCCCACTTTCGACAATACGGACTCGTCCACCGGTGAGAACCTGCGGGTGTACGTGGTGCCGGTGGAGAGCCCCTGGGGGGGCAGGGTGGTTCTGGAGGTGGGCAGGAGCATAGAGCCGGAGCAGGAAGCGCTGCGACGCCTGGTCTTCATTCTCGGCGGCGGTGGAGGCGTCGGGCTGGTGCTCGCCCTGGTTGCGGGCTTCTTCCTCGCCGGGCGGGCCCTCCGGCCGATAAGCGATGCGATGGACCGCCAGCAGGCGTTCGTGGCCGATGCCTCCCACGAGCTGCGCACGCCTCTGTCGTTGATCCGGGCCAACGCGGAGCTACTGCAGCGTCATCCGCGGAAGACGGTTGGAGCCAGCAAGGGGTCGGTGGACGATATCATCTCTGAGACTGACAGGCTGAGCACCCTTGTCAGTCAGTTGCTCACTCTGGCAAAGGCGGACGCAGGAGCGACGACCTTCGCCTTCACGGAGATCGCCCTCCACGACCTGGTGGAAGACGTGGGGAAGCAGGTGAGGGTGCTGGCCGACAAGAAGGGGCTTCAGCTAGACGTCCGGGTCGACGGGCCGGCGCGGGTCAGAGGGGATGAGTTGCGGCTGAGGGAGCTTCTGCTCATCCTGCTGGACAACGCTATGAAGTTCACGGACGCAGCGGGCACGGTGGTGCTGACGCTGGCGGCGGATGGCGGCAAAGCCGTGGTGCAGGTCAGGGACTCGGGCAGGGGCATCCCGCCGGACATGCTCCCCCACGTGTTCGATCGCTTCTACCGGGTGGACAAGGCGCGCTCGCGGGAGGAGGGCGGAGCTGGTCTGGGGCTGGCGATCGCCAAGTGGATCGTGGAGGGCCACCGGGGCGCGATACGAGTGGACAGCTACCCCGGCATGGGTACCACCATCACGGTGGAGCTTCCCGTTCACTGATCAGGGGTTCGCTCACTTCTTGCCGAGGGTGATGACTGCCTGCATCCAGTCCAGGGTCTTCAGAGTGGTGATCTCGGGCAGCGCGCTGAAGTAGTGCTTCCACTCCTGGCACTGGGGGTCGACCCAGTAGGCGGCTGCCACCGTTGCCTCCGTGCAACTGGCGACGGCCTCGCTGATGTCAGTGCCATCAGCGCCGGTCCAGACGGATAGCACCCACTTGCCCGGCTGGGGACAGTTGTGCAGGGTTCCCTGAGCGGTTGCCTCCTCGCTGAAGTTCGATGGCCGTATCGTATTGCGTCCCCAGTACTGAACGATGACGTCGATCAGGTCGCTCGATGATACGTCGGTGTGGTGGTCAGGGTCCGGGCCGTGAAGGAAGTTGAAGCCATCGTCCATTGCCGCTCGCGGTTCCCACGACGCTTCCCACAGCCACAGCGCGTGGTTCATGCCCAGGTCCTCGAAGAGGTCCATCTGGTCGTCCATGAAGTCGGCGGCGCCAGGCTCCCAGCGCATGACGCCGAATTCATTGATCGCCATCGGAGCGCTGTGTGCTGACGCGAACGTACCAACCGCGGACAGCAGGCCCTCCAGCCAGGCGCGGTCGACCTCGTCGTCGATGCCGTCCCAGTCTGTGTCGAACACCCCCGGGTAGGTGTGTTCCAGGGGAGGCGTTTGGTGCGTGTATTGAAACGGCTGGTATTGGTGCGCTGTGTAGACGGTGCGGGTGTCTGCGTTCGGCTGGAGGTAAGGCAGCCACTCGACGGCGCTATAGCTCATGCCGCCGATCAGGATGGGCGTGTCGGCGTCCACCTCGCGGATGGCGGTGGTGATGCGGGGGTGGAGCTGGTTCCAGTCGTACAGCGTGTTGGCATAGGTCGGATAGAACTCCTCCGGCTCCCAGATGTCCAGCCAGACGTCGTTGGCGTTCGGCTCGACCATCAGGTCGTAGCCGGCAACGATCGGGTTGTTGCGGTAGCGTTCCGCCGTCTGGCGCCACATGGCCACCCAAGCATCCTGCGCTGCCTGGTCTTGCCACACGGAGTCATTGAGATAGCTGTCATCGAACCAGGTGCCGACCTCGTCGTGGAAGAAAGTGAACTCGCTGCGGCCCGGGCCGGTGCGGAAGCTGATCACGGCGAACATGTCGGCTTCGGCGATCATGTCCAGCAGGCTGTCCAGGTTGTCCTGGATGCCCTGATCCAGGGTGTAGGGCGGGGTCTCGCTGAACAGGCCGGGGTGCGAGATATTGACGTAGTTGGCGCCTAGCGCCGCCAGCCGGTCGAAGTCCTCTTGCGTGTAGGGGGGGCCGACAGGGCCGGTTCCCATCGAGCTGTCGTCCAGCTCGGGGTACACGCGGCGCTGGTAGATGTTGGCGCCCCGCAGGCGAGTGCCTTCCGTCCACAGCGTCCACTTATCGGCCACGGGCCCGACGTCGGGGCTTGTTGGGGTAGGCGGCGGGACACCTGCTGCGCCGTGGGTGATGACCGCCTGCCCATTGTCCACCGCCGGAAGATCGCTGAACTCTGTGAGGCCGACGAAGTAGTGCAGCCAGTCCTGGGTATCCGGGTCGATGTAGTATGCGAAGTCCACATTCCCCTCACCGCAGGTGTCTAGTACCTCACCGGTCTCAGTGCTATCGGCGCCGTTCCAGACGGAAATTGCCCAACTGCCTGGCTGAGGGCAATTGTGGAGGGTGTCGTCCTCCATGTGAGATGAGGCGGGGCCGGTGGTCCAGGGGAGGACATGGCTCTCCGATTCTGGCGTGAGGGTGGGTGGGGGTGTAGGCGTTGGGATAGGAGTGGGCGTAGGTGTAGGTGTAGGTATAGGTGTGGGCGTGGGTGCCGGCTCGATGGTCAGCAGCGGCGGGACGCCGCTATCGTCATATCCGCCGAAGTCAGCAACCCAGTACCAGCCATAGCTGGAGATACCGTCGTGGGTGCGGCTGACGCCGATAACGCGGTAGTTGGGACTGAGCATGTTGGCCTCGTGGCCAGGGCTGCTCTGCCAGAGCAGGAATGTGGTCTGGTAATTATCATTGGCTCTCGCCAGGTCTTCGCCGATGTAGGTGTTGTAGTCGTAGCCGAAGTCTGCCAGCCGCTGGCGGAAGTCCCGCCCCAGAGAGTCGGTATGGTTCATGTATCCGTTTCCAGCCATGTCCTGGCTCATCCATCGAGCAGCGTGGGTCAAGGTTGGCGAAACAATCAGGGGCGATATGCCTTTCTCCAGCCGATAGGCGTTGATCAGGTCTACGAGAGCCTGCTCTTCCGGCCCCAGCAGCGATTGGGAAGATGCCATATCGGGGGGAGAAGCACTCAGCGGGGGGGAGATTCCCAGCCCCACTAAGAAGGCGGCAAACGCCAGGGCGGTGGCTACTAAGACGAGTGTTCGTTCACGCCGGCCAGGGTGGGCCATCGGACTCCTTCCAGCTGTGCTTGGAGAGCAAGACCGGCTACCTGTACTACCATAGCCGTTCAGGCGTGGTTGTCAAGGCAGGGACACAAAGGGGCAGCAAACGGAGGGTGCCCGTCGGGGCACCCTCGCGCGAGCGTTGGCCGGGGCTTCCCTATGGGTTCGTGCAGGACATCCCGATGAACCACTTGTACTGGAGCACGTCAAGGATGTTCACTTTGCCATCGGCATTGAGGTCGTAGCGGCAGTCATAGGGGTTGGGCGGTAGCCTCCCCTTGTAGAGGAGAATGTCGATGATGTTGACTGAGGTGTCGATGTTTACGTCCGGCGGCCAGGCGTCGTCGCTGGGATCGTCGGGGCAGTCGTCAAGAGAGTCGGTGCCGATGTAGCACTCGATGTCGTCATCATAGGCATCGCCGTCGGTGTCGACGTCAGGGTTGCAACTCGGTGTCGGTGTAGGCGTGGGTGTCGGTGTAGGCGTCGGTGTAGGCGTCGGCGTGGGTGTGGGCGTAGGCGTCGGCGTGGGTGTCGGCGTGGGTGTCGGCGTGGGCGTCGGCGTGGGTGTCGGCGTGGGTGTAGGCGTGGGTGTCGGTGTGGGCGTCGGCGTCGGCGTAGGCGTCGGTGTCGACTGGCCGCAGGAGTTCAGGGCATTCCTGACCTGGATGAGGCCATAACCATAGGTGGTGTCATAGCCTGGCGCTCCCCGATCCAGGGCGGTGTTTCTCAGGCAGTCCCCTACCTGCTGGCGCGTGAGGGTGGGGTTGGCGTCGAGGAGGAGGGCTGCAGCGCCGGCCACGTGGGGGGAGGCCATAGAGGTGCCCTGGAAGAAGCAGTAGACAAAGCTCGCGAGGTCAACGGGGGGCTCGATGCCATCGCAGGTGTCTTCGAACGTCTGCTGAAGTACGCCGTCAGCGTAGCCGTCGTTATTCTCATCCGCCGAGGTGTCTCCGCCGGGGGCGACCACGTCCAGACAGTGGCCTCCTCTGCCGCATCCGTAAGTTGAGTAATACGAAAGGTTTCGGTTGTAGTCAGTGGCCGCCACGGCGATGACGCCGGGGTGGCAGGCCGGGCAATTCAGGGTTGAAGTGCCGTCGTTGCCGGCCGAGGCAACCACCACCACGCCGTGGTTCAATGCATAGTTGATCGCTGACTCCTCCGACGGCGAGTAGGGGCCTCCCAGGCTGAGGTTGATGACATCGGCCCCATGGTCCGTGGCCCAGGTGAGGCCGTTGACTATGGCGGAAATCGGGCAGGAGCCCAGATTATTGCAGACCTTTATGGGCATGATGGTGGCGCCATGGGCTACGCCAGTCACACCCAGGCTGTTGTTGGTGGTCTGAGCAATGGTCCCGGCCACGTGGGTGCCATGCCCGTTGTCATCGTTGGGGTGGCTGTCGCTGTTCACGAAGTCATAGCCGGCTGTGAACGACGTGCCGGCCAGGTCGGGAGCGCGGGCGAAGCTACCGTAGTTCTCGTAGGCCACGCCGGTGTCGATTATCGCCACCACCACCCCCGACCCGTTGGCGACGTCCCAGGCCTGTTGCATCTGGATCTGGGGCATGTCCCACTGGTAAGAGTAGTAGGGGTCATTCGGTGTAAAGGTCACCTGCCTGACCACGTTTCGCTCCGTCAGTTCCACCCAGGGGTTCGCTTGCAGCCGGGCGAGGATCTCCCCCTCCTGGCCTGTCGGCACGCGAACGAGGGTATAGCCTGGCATGAGGAGGTCGCCCAGTACAGACGCTCCTTCGGTAGCTACGGTAGCTGCTCTAAATGCCCCGGACATGCCCGGCTTGAACTTGACGATCACTTCTCCCGGGACGAACTGGCCAGTGGTGACTGGCGCTGTCTCTTGCCTCACGCCGAGAGCTTCCTGTGCCTGCGGCCGCAGGGGCTCATCCGGGGCTCCATAAGTCATCCCAGACGTAGCATTATTAGCCTGCGCCGAGAAGCAGGAGACGAGTAGGAACGTTAGAGAAAGCGGAAGAAGCCTTGCCAGCTTCATCGACATTCGCCTTTCGTAAGTAATCCAATATCGAGGGTGCGAGCACTCCGCTCGACGCGCCCGATTAACATAACTATGCCCCAAAGTTAAGACTATTGGGCGGGCTATCTGTTACAGCCGATTGACACGAGAGGGGAAAAATCCACAGGGATTCAGCGTCTGAGTGACTTCTGCGAGGGGCTAGTGCCTTATCCGTATCTGGTAGCTTTGGGGGGATAAGTGGGTGGTGGAGAGACCTGGGTTCACCCAAATGAGTGCGGGCGGCCAGTGTCCTCGGTGAGACGCCAGCCGCCCGGCAGCCTTCAGCATATCGAGCGTGTCAGCGGGCCTTGCGGCCGTGGTATCGCCGCTCCAGCTCCTCTTCGAAGAAGAAGCGCTTCTCGCCGAAGGCCGGTCGGAGGTCGCTTAGCCAGGTGGCCTTCGGGTCGTACTTTGCGAAGAAGGGGCGCATTGCCCAGTCCGGGTTGCGGCCCTGGAGCATTCGCAGGGCAATGACCTTCTTGCCGCCGGCCTTCGTCACGCCGACTATCTCCACTTTGCCGGGGTCGGCGGACATGATCGGCCCCCGGACGGTGCGGGCGAGGCCGCTTACGCGCTGGTAGGCGTCCTGGAAGATCTCCCAGGCTCGCACCAGCGGTACGCTGAAGTAGTGCTGCGCTCCGGTGTCACGGGCGACGAACATGTAGTAGGGGATGCAGCCGAGCTCCACCTGCTGCTGCCACATCTCGCTCCAGATCTCGGGGCGGTCGTTGATGTTCCGCAGCAGCGGCGACTGCGTCCTGATCTCCGCGCCGGTCTCCCTGATGCGGGCGATCGCCTCTTTGACGGCGTCGGTGCTCAGCTCACGGGGGTGGTTGAAGTGGGCCATGATCGACAGGTGGATGCCGGCGCTGGTGACTCGCCTAAACAGGTCGAGCAGGTCGTCGGCGTCATCGTTGGTGAGGAAGCGATACGGCCAATAGCTGAGGGCCTTGGTGCCAATGCGTATCGTGCGCAGGTTGGGGAGGCGTGCCTCCAGAAGGGGGTCGATGTACGACACCAGTTTGCGCATGCACATGGTCATGGGGTCGCCGCCGGTAAACAGCACGTCGGTCACCTCCGGGTGGACGCGCACGTACTCGACCAGCAGCTCTGTCTCCCGCATAGCGAACTTCAGTTCGTCTATCCCAACGAACTGGGGCCAGCGGAAGCAGAACGTGCAATAGGCGTGACACGTCTGGCCGTCGCTGGGGAAGAAGAGCACCGTCTCCGCGTACTTGTGTTGCATGCCGGTCAGCCTGGTATCGCCGAGGGTGGGGACGTTGTGGTCCCACTGCCCGGCCGGATGGGGGTTGAGCTGAAGGCGGATTCGGTTGGCCGCCCGCTCGATCTCTTCCTTGTCCGCACCTCTGCGCAGAAGGGCTGCCATCTCCTTGAAATGGTGGGGGAGGAGCATCTCGCGCTGCGGGAAGTTCAGCACGAACATCGGGTCCTGGGGGACGTCATCCCAGTTGATGAGCTCCTCGACGACGTAGCTGTTGGTCTTGAAAGGCAGAACCTGGGCGACGACCTCGATGGCGAATTGCTCCTCAGAAGATAGCAACTGAAGCTGTGAGAGATCGCGGAAATTGTGGACTCTGTAGGCGCGGTACTTCGGGCCGCCTTGAGAGCCTGCCGAAAAAGTCCGAGGAGACCCCGCACGCTCTGCTCCAACGGCCTCGCGGCCCGTTGGCGGCAGCGCGGGAAACCTCACTTCCATCGGCCCCAAATGCGTGCGGCCTCTGAACTCGCTGGCGGCTCTCGCGGCAGCGTGCTGCCACTGCCTCGCCATCATCATACCTCCTTCGCCGTTGGGAGTGAGAGCTCAGCCATTCGCGCGCAGATAGAAAAAGACCCGAGGCGTAGCCTCGGGTCTTTCATGCACTGGCTACCCTCTCCCTGGTGCCTACGGGGTTAGCTGACGGGTTCGGTCAAGGGAGATTGCCTACTCCGAACGATTCGGAGATTCACCCCAGTGGGTTGGTTCCCCCGTCCCCGGCGACGTGCGCCGGAGTTCGGCCGTATTCTCTTTCTTGTATTATAACGTGTCGAATGGCGTTTGACAAGTCTGTGTACGGTTCTTTATGTCCTGTACACTTCTTGTTTGCCGGTGCCGCCCCTCGCTCACACCGCCGGGATACCTTCGGCGGAGGATGTGCGCTCAATCGCCGCTCGGAGCGCGCCGCCGAAGGCGTCGACCGCAAAGTCGATCTCTGCCTCCGTGTGAACGAGCGAGATGTAGAACCTGGTCTGCAACTGGGCAAGCACGCCCCCGAGGATCAGCTCCCGGTTCACGGCCTCTCTGAGGGCCAGACCGGATCCCGGCTGATCGGAGTCCGAGAACCTGACGGCGGCGATCGGGCCGCTGCCTATTACAGAGCCTTCGATGCCGTGGGTATTCAGTTGCCACGCCAGGCCGCCGCGAAGTCGCTCTCCCAACCCGTGCAGGTGGGCGTACACGCCTGGTTTCTCCAGCTCGGCGAGGGTTGCCAGCCCGGCTACCGCCGAGACCGGGTTGCCGCTCAGCGTGCCGCTGATGTGAACGAAGTTGGGGGCGGGTTGCAGCGCAGGATCGGCCAGGCGCATGATCTGGCGACGGCCGCCAACCGCCGACAGGGGGAAGCCGCCTCCCAGGATCTTGCCGTAACACACCAGGTCGGGCTCTACGCCGTAGTATTCCTGGGCGCCGCCGAATGCCAGGCGGAAGCCGGTCAGGACTTCATCGAATATCAGTAGGACACCGGCGGAGCGGCATAGCTGAGCCAGGCGCGGCAGGAACTCCGGTAGCGGGTCGAGGGAACGTTGCTGGGGCTCGATGAGGACGGCCGCCAGGGAGCTGCCGTGGGCGGCGAAGCTGGCCTCCACGCTGTCGATATCATTGAACCTGGCGATGACCGCGTCCCCCACGGCGCTGCGGGGCACCCCACCGCTTTCGGCCCTTATTGCCCCGCGGTAGCCGATGATCGACAGGTCGTGGCTGCCGTGGTATGAGCCGGCGAAGATGAGCACCTTGTCGCGGCCAGTGTAGGCGCGCGCCAGTCGCACTGCGTGCATCACCGCCTCTGTGCCGGTAGAAGCGAACCGGACCGTCTCCACGCAGCCGGGGATGTCCACCAGGCGACCTGCAAGCTCCAGGGCCGGACGGTTCAGCGTGTGGAAGGCGGTACCGTTGGACAGTTGGCGGGCAACGGCCTCGCAGACCCGAGGGTGGGCATGGCCCAGGATCATAGGGCCGGAGGCAAGGAGGAAGTCCATGTACTCTCGGCCGTTCGTGTCCCAAACGCGGCTTCCGGCGCCTCTCTCCAGGCAAAGCTTTACCGGAAGGGGGAAAGCAGAGTTGGAGCCGCCGACCAGGACGTCATCGGCGCGCACTTCGGGTGAAGGGGGCAGGGTGGTGGAGTCCGTTCGTGAGCTTTCCTGGCGGTCGACGTGTGAAGCAACCTGTACCATTAGAGCACCTCAGCGTTCGAAAGGGGGATCAAAAAAGACCCCGCTCCCTTTGGAGTGTGAGGCCTTTCTAACGCCTACGGGCTTAGCTGCCGGTTCGGGCTGAAAGGCTTGCCCTACTCGCCGAGGCGAGACTCACCGCCTGCTTCGTTCACCCGCTCCCCCGAGGGGGATTTGGCGATCACATCTATATCTTATTCTAACACCAATAACGCGAATGTCAACGGCGTTTACTCGTGTGGGCTATTCTGGGCGCGCAATCGCTAGGGCGAACCGACGCTAGGGGGCGTCGCTGGCTGTGCCCTTCGCAGGCATCGGGCTGCTCTCTTCGGCCATCGGCAGTGTGGGCAGCCACTCGAGCCAGGACGGCAGGTACCAGTTCCACTCGCCGAGCAGCTTCATGGTAGTCGGCAACAGGAAGGTGCGGATGATCGTGGCATCGATGAAGATGGCGGTGGCCAGACCAAAGCCGAACTGCTTGAGGGCAATGCTCCGCGTGAAGGTGAAGATGGCGGCGACTGCGACCATGATGGCCGCAGCGTTGGTGATCACCCGCGCGCTGCTCTTGACGCCCATGGCGATAGCCTCAGTGGTGCTGGCCCCTCGCTCGTATCTCTCTTTGATCCGGCCCATGATGAACATCTCGTAGTCAATGGAGAGGCCGAACAGGAGAGAGAACAGGAAGAGAGGCAGCCAGGACTCGATAATGCCCGTGGCTTTGAAATCGAGTACGCCCTCCAGCAGCCAGCCTTCCTGGAAGACGAGCACGAGGAGGCCGTAGGCGGCGAAGACGGAGAAGAGGTTGAGGACGATGGCTGTGATGGCAATAACGAGCGACCTGAAGGTGAGGAGGAGGGTGATAAAGGCGAGCCCCAAAACGAAGGCAAAGACGATGGGGGTTCGAGCCTCGATCTTGTCCCGGAAGTCTATGTTGGCGGCGGTAGCGCCGGTGACCAGGGCATCGGCGGGGCTGGCTTCAAAGGCGGCAGGAACGAGCTTGTCGCGCAGGTTATTGACGGCGTCGATGGCCCGGTCCTCGCCGGAGTCGCCGTTCACGGGGATGAACAGTTGCTCCGTGTCGCCGGCGTCGCTGAACTCGGGCGCTTGGGCCGCCGGCCCGTAGAGGGCCTCGGGTTTGTCGGGCGACACGGTATCTGCCCCGACCAGGCTCAGCAGCTCCGAAACGGACTCCTGAATGTCCGCAGCGAAGACGTTCTGCTTCTCTCCGGCGTCCACAACTACCACCGCCGGCGAGACCAGCCCCAGGGTGAAGCTCTCTTCTAGAGCTATGAGCGCCCTGGTGCCTTCCGCGTCCTCGGGGAAGCTCCTGGGCCCGTTGAAGCCGAGGTTGAAGTTGAGGCCCGGAGCGGAGATGGCGATCAGAACGGCCACGGTAACTACGGCGGGGATGACAGGCCAGGCCAGCACGCGGTCGAAGATGACCCCCCACACTCCCCCGGTCTCTTCGGCAGGGCGACCGAGCAGCGGTACGCGCAGCCGCTCTATGTTGTCGCCGAGCATGGCGATGATCGCCGGCAGGAGGGTCATGGCCATGCTTATGGCAAAGACGACGATAACGATGGAGGCGAGACCCAGGCTGCTGAAGATCGGGTCGCCGACCAGGAACATGCCGGCCACGGCGAATACGGTGGTGGCGCCGGCGAAGAAGATCGCCTTGCCGGAGGTGCCCGTGGCCACGCGCAGGGCCTCCTCTTTGGAGAGGCCGGCTCGGCGCTCGCTCCGGTAGCGGGTGATGACGAACAGGGAGTAGTCGATACCGGTGGCCAGCCCGATCAGCAGCACGACCTGCGTATAGACGTCTGCCAGGGGATAGGCCAGGCTGATGACGGTCAGGGCTCCCAGGGCGACGAACACGCCCACAAAGGCAAGGACTATCGGCACGACAGCGGCGACCAGAGTACCGAAGGCGAGGACAAGGATCGCGAGGGTAATGGGCAGGTTCAGGGTGCTGGCGCTACCGAAGTCCTCGTCGATGATCTCCGTCAGTTGCTTGGTGAGGGAGGCCGTGCCGCCGATGTTGATCTCAAACCCTTCGGCCTCCTCCTTGGCTCGATCGACGGTGGCCAGGAGCGGGTCGATGTTGGCTATCGCCTCGTCGAGGTTCCCTTCGAGCGTGACTATAGCGAAGGTGACGTCGCCGCCCGTCGCGTTCTGGGCGACGAAGGGCGACGCTTGCCGCGGCAGACCGATGTCGTAGTGGCTGAGCGTCCCGGCCACGATCCGGCTGCTGCGGACCACTGTGGTACCGCCGATGACCTCCGTTTTCCTCACTCGTAGCGTGCTAAGCTCCCCCAGAAGCCCTTCGACCGTCTCGCGATACTCGGGGTCGTCCACGCTGAGGGAAGGGTGGGAGAAGACAACGAACTCCTGGGGCATCTCCTGATCTGCCGGGAACCTCTCTTCGATGAGAGCTTGGGCCTCTCCGGACTCGCCGGGCGCCTCTCCCTCAACGCTGGTGTCGGGCTCGATGGTGCTGCAGGCGCCCAGAGCAGCGACGACGATGATCACCCAGGCAAGCGCCACAGCTTTCCGGTGGCGGGCGCTCCACATGGCGATACGGGCGGTGAAGGACCGCGCTCCACGAGGATGGGATGATGTCATCTGCCTAATCCCTAGAATCGGATTCTAACGAACTCGCCATCCTGCACCTCGCACATCACAAGGCCTGAGCTCTCAGCGAGGCGATCTCCGTTCTCATCGAAGGCGATGGTGCCGGAAACGCCGGCCAGCAGCTTCGGTGCGCTCACGGCGTCGCGCAGCTCCAGGGGGTTGATCACCAGCGATCCGTCTGGCTGCTCCTGGGCGACCTCCGCAACGGCATCGAGGAGGATGGTGGCGGCGTCGGCGTACTGCGCCGGGAAAGGCGTTGTGGGCTCGCTCCCGACGATGTCGATGTAGTCGGCCAGGAATTCCTCGGGCAGATCGCGCAGGCAACCGGCGAAGACCGCGCCCTCGGCTAGCTCGCCCAGAGGCGCGATGAAGTCCGATACCGACGCTGCGGCATCGCTGGAGACAAACGGGCCGCTGTATTCGGCGTCCTCAAGCTGACGGTGGAGGAGCGCGGCCTCCGGATTGAACCCTTCGAAGATCACGACGCCGGGGTTGTCGGCGGCTATCCGGCTGACCAGCTGGCTGAAGTCGACGGTTCCCCGTACGATGCTCTCGCGGGTCACCGTGTGGCCTGTCGCTTCCAGGGCCTCCTGTGCCGCATACGCCAGGTCTTCGCCGTAAGCCTCGCCGTCGTCGATCACATAGGCAGTCGTCACGTCCAGCTCGGCAACAACGTAGCGGGCCTGCAGGGCGCCCTCGCCGGCGTTGGTGTAAGCCGTGCGGAAGAAGAACCTGGGCTCCGGCTGGTCCAGTGTCAGGTCGGTGCTGGTCGCGGAGCCGGAGATCATCACGAGCCCGGCCTCTGCGTAGGTGGGAATGACGGCCGCCGCACCGGCGCTACAGTCGGGGCCGATGACCCCCGCTAGCCCCTCGATGCCCAGCAGTCGCTCTGCGGCTTGTTCGGTGATCTGGGGCTCAGAGCACCCGTCGTCCTCGGCGCGGACCTCGATTTCGTGCCCGCCGATCGTCGTGCCGTTCGCTTCCTTCCAGCGCTCTACGCCTACGACCGCAGCATGGAGGTCGTCGGTGCCTACCGTCTCGTCGGGCCCGGTCAGGGGCACCGACACGCCGATGATGATCGGCTCGCCGGCTGGAACGACGATGGGCGTATCCGGCCCTCGCTCGATGTCCTTGATCTCGTCCTTCTTTTCCTCCTCGCTGCCGCAGGCCACGGCGACCAGCGCCAGCGCGAGGACCAATCCGAGGACCAGAGCTGCGACCCAGTGTCTAGAGCCGGGGAAGGATAGCACGGTCAGCTAGCCTCCATCCATGTGTTTGCATAGCGGCAGTGTATCATCACCGGCCGTCGTGCTCACACGCCGCGCCGTTTCAGCCGCTGCCCGCCCTGTCGGCGGCCGGATGGTCGTCCGGCAGCTTCATGCTGGCGAGGTCCTTCTCTCTGCCGAGCACCAGCATGCGATCACCCACCGCAAGCCGCCTGTGGGCCGACGGGCCCACCACGAAATGGCCGCTGGGCCCGCGCAGTCCCAGCACCACGTTGTCGCCGGCGCGCGTGTGTCGGAAATCACCAAGGGTCATCCCCACCAGGTCTGAGCCCTCGCTCACCGCTATCTCAGCGATCCACCGGTCGCCGGTTGCCGAGTCCAGGAAGTCGCTGACGTGCGGCTGAAGCGCCGTAAAGGCGATAGTCCGGCCGCCGATGCGATAGGGCGAGATCACCTTGTCGGCACCGGCCTGACGCAAACGCTCCTCGCCTCGAGTGGAGTCAACCCGAGCGACGATGAACAGTTTCGGGTTCATGGAACGCGCGCAGAGCGTGATGTAGGTGTTTTCCGCGTCGCTGCCGACCGCTGCAATGAGACAACGGGCTCGCCTGACCCCGGCGGCGTCCAGTGCCTCCTCGGCCGTGGCGTTCTCCGCCACGTAGAGATAGCCTAGACTGCGGGCCTTCTCCTGGGCCTCGGGATCGTTCTCGATGAGGACAAAGGGCGTAGTCTGGGCCTGGAACTCCAGGGCCACCTCATGGCCCACCCGGCCAAAGCCGCACACGATGTAGTGGTCTCGTAGCGCATTGATTCGGGCCTTCATCTTGCGTACCTCCAGGACCTCTCCCAGATTGCTCTCGAATACTGTCTGAACAGTGGCATTGAGCAGGTACAGCACCGCTCCCACGCCGAAGAGGATGAGGAAGACGCTGAACACAATTCCCCCGGACGACAGTGGCCGGACCTCGCCGTAGCCCACCGTGGAGATAGTGATCGCCGTCATGAAGAGGGCATCAAGAAAAGGCCAGCCCTCAATGAGCATGTAGCCCACGGTGCCACCCACCAGCAGGGCCGCGAAGACCATCAATGCCGTGGCGATCCGACGGATGAGCGGCTCGTAGGTCAGCTTGCGAATGGCTGACCGCCTCGATCGCGCGGCTGCGTAGCCTCGCCGAAGGGAGTCCTCAAGACGGGTGGTGCTGTCCAAGATCAGGTGTCTCTCTTCGTCTGCGCAGAAGGTCCCTGAGCCTCGGCAGTCTGTGTCATCACGCTCAACTTGTGTTGCATTGTAGCCTGCCTGCCCGCTGCTGGAAAGAGGCGCTCGCTGGGCTGTGCATGTTGCTGGCGCCTTTGGCTAGATGAAGATCCTCTCTTCAGTGCGAGGGGTCGCTGCTTGACCTCCTTGCTATGATAGAGTGCACCGGGTTGCGGTCCTGGGGTCCTGAAGGGGAGCCAGGCAGGCACTTAGGAGCCGAGAGATGGACCTACCTGAGATCCTTGGCCTTTCCGCCCTTGTTGTCCTGGCCTATATGCTGGCCATCTGGCTGCTCAGCCTTATCAAGAGGAATGCCAGCATCGTGGACATCTTCTGGGGGCTGGGCTTCGTGCTGTTGGCCGTTGTGTACTTCGTGGCCACCGACGGCTTCGTCGGCCGCAAGGTTCTCATCACCGCCCTGGTCGCCGTCTGGGGGCTCCGACTGTCGCTCTACATCCTCTGGCGCAACTGGGGCAAGGGCGAAGACTACCGCTACCGAAAGTGGCGTGTGGAGGCCGGAGACAAGTTCTGGTGGACAAGCCTCTTTCAGGTTTTCCTGCTGCAGGGGGCACTCCTCTGGCTGATCGCCATGCCCATTCTGGCGGCGCAGTTCAACGACGACCCCGATCATTTCTCTGCTCTTGACCTGCTGGGGGCCCTCGCATGGGGCGTTGGCTTCTTCTTTGAGGCGGTGGGAGACTGGCAGCTCGCCCGTTTCAAGAGCGACCCCGTCAACAAGGGCAGGGTGATGCGGAGCGGGTTGTGGGCCTACACACGCCATCCCAACTACTTCGGCGAGGCCACTCTTTGGTGGGGGTACTACCTGATCGCCGCGGGCACGGCGGGCGGCTACTGGACGTTCTTCAGCCCGATCCTGATGACGGTGCTCTTGCTGAGGGTGTCCGGAGTGGCGCTCCTGGAAAGGAGCCAGGTCCAGACCAAGCCCCAATATAGGGACTACATCGAGAGCACCAGCGCTTTCTTGCCCTGGTTCCCTCGCAGGCGGCGCTAGCTGTCGTCCGCTCATTCGAGGATGGCGTTCGCCGCCTGCCTGGGTGAACTGACGGTTAAGGCCGCCGATATTCACCGCCCTTTTACTGACATAACTAGGCCGGCTCGGCTATCGTGGAGATGCGGAATGCCCGCCTCCGCGACGACCGATGCCGACAGCAAGGGTCCTACGGCTGACCTGGCTGGCGGCACGGGCCGGCCTGGCGTGCTGCCTCTTTGTGGTCTTCCTCACGATGGTTGGGGAGGCTTCCTCGGATGGCGTCCATCTGGAGCGGGGCTGGAACCTTGTTACCTACGAGGGCCCTACGAAGCCCATTACCCTAGCGCTTAGCTCCATCGAGGACGACTACCTTGCCGTCTACTACTGGGACTCCGCTCAGGAGCTGTGGCTGAGCCACTTCGCGTATGGTTTCCGCTACGGCCCATCCCTGTCGAACATGGTGCACGGCGACAAGTACTGGGTGTACGTCCGGCGGGACACGGAGCTTAAAGTGGATGCCGACTCTCCTCCCTTCTATGGCGTCAACTCCCACCTCACCTGGTTCGGCTCTGAGGAGAGAGTGGACGAGACGGTTCAGCTCATGGATGAGGCGGGGGTGGGCATCGTGCGCACCGTCTTCGACTGGGCGGGCATCGAGCCGGAACCCGGCGTCTATCGCTGGGAGCGCTTCGACCGGGTGGTTGAGCGGCTGGAAGAGCGGGATATTGCCATCCTGGGCATCCTGGACGGCTCGGCGTCCTGGGCTACGTCGGCTCCCAGCCTGGACGAACCCTACTGGCAGAAGTGGCCCAGTGAGGACGTGGTCGCCTTCGCCAGCTACGTCTACTCAGTGGTCGAGCGCTACGACGGGGACGGCTTTGTAGACGCGCCAGGCTCGCCGGTCATCCGCTACTGGGAGATATGGAACGAGCCCAACCTCGCCTTCTTCTGGCGGCCCCAGCCTGACGCCGAGCAGTACGTTCGCATGCTCCGCCTTTGCTACCAGGTGATCAAGATGGCGGACCCCTCGGCGGTGGTGGTGATGGGCGGGATCGCTGGCAACGGCGTCTCCTACCCGCCGTTCGCCCTCGCCGAGGACGAGCGGAACTTCCTCCAGCAGGTCTACGACGACGGCGGCAGGGGCTTCTTCGATGTCGCCAACATTCACCTCTATCCCTACACATATGAGCTGTTGCAGCCGGAGCTGATGACCACCCTCCAAGCTGCTCTGGACGAGACGCGGTCGGTGATGGCCGCCAACGGCGACGAGGACAAGCCGATCTGGGTCACGGAGATCGGGTTCTCCACTGCGCTCTTCCCCGCCGACTACGGAGCCGAACCCGATGCCACCATCGCCTCTTGGCTAGGGAAGGCCTATCGACAGCTCACAGGCGCTGAGGCCCTGTTCTGGTACATGTTCGAGGATGAGGGAACGGACGAGAACCCGGAGGGTCACTTCGGCCTGCTGGAGTATGAGGGCGCACCGAAGCAGAGCTACTACGAGTACATGGACATAACGGGCCCGTAGGCCATTGCCGGCCCGATCCCCGACAGCCGAATTTCGGCCGCAGCCCCGATATTAGCTAATCGATTGGCCGAAAATTCTGTAACGCTTGTCCAAGACGCCGCGTCTCCATTACAGAGGAAAGCTGTATTTCTATGCCCAAGGGGGAGCACAGTATGGTAGGAAAGATAAGGGTAACCTTCATCCACGTGGCGCTGCTGGCGGTAGCGACGATCATTCTCCTGGGCTTGGCCGCTCAGGGGATCTCTCGCGCTGCAACGCCAATGCTTGCTCCGGGTGTCGAGAGCCTGGCCATCGATGGCAAGACCGTGGACGGCACTACGACGACGGTAGACGTCGCTGGCAGCACGCCTACCATCACGGGCAGGATCATGCCCGGCAAGAGCACGGCGGTGCTCAGCGTCGACGGGGCCATCGAGTGGGAGGTCACGGTTGATGCGGCTACCGGGGAGTTCTCTACGGTTGTTCCTGTGGTGCTGGGCGCTGGCACGCACACGCTGACCATCGATGGTGTGGCCGTGGCCAACTTCAACTTGATCGCTGCCTTGCCGCCCACGGGTGCCGGCGGCGGTGTCGACTCCGGCGGCGGCTTCGGCCTGCAGCCCTGGTTGTTCGTGCTGGCCGGTCTTGGCCTGGGTGTTGGCGTCTTCCTGGTAGCCAGGCGAAAGTCCACGCAACAGTAAGTCTGGGCCCCCCTTATCTACTAGCCGGAAATAACTGAGAATCCGCCCAGCGAAATGCGCTGGGCGGATTCTCTTTGTCTACGGGCAGGCTGACGTAGCGAGCGGTCTTGGCCTTCGACCCTAGCTCGCTGCCGAGGTGATGCTTTCGACCAGGGCTGGTCGCCGCCCGACGGCCTCTCTCATCCTTTCGTTTACCTCGATGGTCGCTTCCAGCAGGGGCGTGTGCCAGCCCAGATCGCGGGCGAGGTTGACGAAAGCACCGATGTCCTTAGGCAGGCAATTGCCGCCGTAGGGGAAACCGCCGCGGATGCCATAGCGGAGGTTCCACATGCCCTCGGCGGATTGCGCGATGAGAGCCATCACCTGGTTGCCGTCGATGTCCAGTTTCCGGCTCACCTGCCACATCTCGTTGGTGAAGGAGATCTTAGCGGCGTTGAACAGGTTGTGGGCGTACTTGGTCATCTCCGCCGTGCGAAGGTCGGTGCGAAAGATGGGGGCGTGGGTGCGTTGGCATAGAGGTCTGTAGAGACCTTCCAGCAGGTCACCAGACCTCCTGTCGAGCTCGCCGATGACGACGATCCAGGGGTTCAGGAAGTCATCCTCGGCGGTCGCCTCGCGCATGAACTCGGGGTTCATGCACACTCCGAAGTCGCGTCCCGCCTTCATCCCCGACCAGCTCTCAAGAGCGGGGACCACTAGGTTCTCAGTGACTGTGGGCAGGACGGTGGACCGAACGACCACTAGATGGTAGTCGCTGCTGGCCAGCAGAGGGCCGATGGCGGCGAGTGCTCCCTCCAGATAAGAGAGGTTCTGGCGACCATCGCCGTCATTGGGAGTGGGCACGCAGATCATGCTGACGGAGGCCCGTGCATCCGCCAGGGAACTGAGCTCGATCGCCTGGTGCCCTTTCTGACGGAGCCGCTGCAGGACGTGGGGGTCGATGTCCACGAAGACCACATCTTGTCCCAGCTTGCTGAAGCCCTCGCCTGTCGCTGTACCCACCACTCCTGAGCCGATGATGGCGATTCGCTCCATATTGCGCTCTCTCCCTTTCTCGGCGTTCGTGCGCCGGGCTGCCCAGCGATGACAGGCCCCTCGGGGCCGGCCTTTCTCGGCAGCCGCTACTGGTGCTTCGGTCGCCGAGCGGCATCCGCGATGGGACGTCGCCCTCTTCTATTGCCGTAGATGTATAGGCATCTCCAGTAGAGCGTTTGCTATCGACTTGCCCTCTCCTGCGCGATCGCTGAGAGCAGGAGACGAACGCGGCCAGGCAGGATGCTGATGACCACCAGGGCCAGGACGAGGGCCCAGATGGTCCAGAAGTCGATGCGAGCGCCCAGGAAGTGGGTCCACATCAATCCCAGCGGCACGGTAACCAGCGAGAGGGCTACCGCCAGGGTGCTGCGCTCGATGAAGTCCAGCTTGCCGCCGTCGAACAGGCGGGAGAGATGCCAGCCCGGCACCACAATCACGTACAGAGAGCCAACGACGATTCGCGTCGGCTGGTACCAACCGGCGTCGATCTGCCAGGCGTGGAACGCCAAAGTGGCTCCCGCCAGCACGAGGGTGACGGCTGTCCTCACCACCGCCTCCGCCGCCGGCTGTCGGCGAGCAGGCGCGTCCCCGATGGCGGTGGCCGGGCTGGCGTTGGCGGTTCTGGTCGGCCTGTCCTCGACCGCCGTCTCCGAGAAGGCCACCAAGACGGCGGTGGCGATGCCGGCCAGGGTGGCTGTCGGCCAGGCGATGGCCGGCTCGACCTCCGCTCGCCAGGCGATGATCGCCGAGGAGGCCAGGCCGGCGGCGCAGCCCAGAGCCCAGGCCAGCCAGAGTCTGGCCGGCCGTTCGTGACTCGGGCTGGATAGCATCCCCAAGGCTCCCAGAACGGCGACAGTCAGGGCCAAACCGCCCAGCCAGGGCACGGCCCAGCCGGTGAGTTTGGAGGTTAGCACGGTCTGGGCAATGACTACGGCCACGGCGCCTATCCCAAAGAGAAGGCGATAGCCCTCGGTCAGGCGCTTGCCGGTGTTTGCCAGTTCTCGAATACTCATGCCGTTCCTCACTGAATCTCTATCCGCCGATTGAGCCAGGCGCCGTCGCTGGGGTGCTCCCCGCCGGCGGCGTCCAGGGTGTGAACCCACAGGCTGAGCTCATAGGTGCCCGGTGGCAGGGAAACGTCGTCCGATAGGTCAAGGACAGCCTGCTGCTGGGAGGCGATGCTGGCGCCGAATACCCTGGACTGGAGGTCGAACTCCACCCACGGCTGGAGAGTGCCGGGGCGGCTCAGGAACCACCAGAGGATGGCCTCCTGCGTGCTGTCGCTGCGATTGCGCAGGTTGGCGGTCACCGAGCCCTTTCCTCGTTGGAAGCTCTCCCTGTCCGCCGCCAGGCTCGCTATCTCCACGGGCCCCGACGTGGGGCTCACCCTGATGATGGCCGCCTTGTTGGCGCTCTCCACCAGGGTGATGGCATCGTTCAGGAAGAGATCGTCGCTGACCGCGTTGCCTTCGCCGTCGGTGCCGGTCACCACCAGCCGCAGCAGGTACTCGCCCGGCCACAGGGAGATCGGTTCGCTGGTCCTGAGGAGGGTCTGGCGCTTGGGCGCGAAAACCCGGTGCTGCAACTGCCTGGAGGTATAGACAGGCTTGTCATTCCAGGGGAGGCGAGACGTCCGGCGGTACAGGAACCACTGGACGTCGGCTACCGTCTCCACGGCGGTCCTGTTGTTGACGACGATGATCAGGGGCATTTCGATGGGCATGCCCAGGCCCCTGTCGAGGGCGGCCGAGGGCAAATCGACCGCCGTCACCCGCAGGCTTGGCGGCGGCGTGACCCGGCGGCTGAATCGCGACCACTGGCTGTCGATGTATACGGTTGGGCTCCCTACCCGTTCGCCGTCGGAGTGGCGGGTAGTGGCGCCCTCCACCGTGTGCACCCAGGCGCTGAGCTCGTAGGTGCCGGGCTCGGCGGTTACCTCCTC